>NZ_JBFTQY010000060.1:0-40036 GCF_056399245.1 Rhizobium sp. 01N447_2 | reverse complement strand
GATCACGAGTGATCCGATATTCGACCGACCCGAGATTTTCGGGTCGGTTGCCAGGATGAATTCTCGGTACGCGGATATCGATCAGGCGGCCTTCGTTACCGCATCGAGCGGATGCTGTGAGCGGAAGCCGACGGCAAGCCGGTTCCAGATGTTGATCGCGCCGATCGCCACCGTAATCTTCGTCATTTCCTCTTCGGAAAAATGCGCCTTCAGCGTCTCGTAGTCGGCATCAGGCGCGCCTGTTTTGGCGATATTGGTCACCGAATCCACCCAGCCGAGCAGCGCCCGTTCCCGGGCGTCATAGACCGGCGATTCCCGCCAGACGCACATCAGGTTGATCCATTGTTCGGAGAGCCCATCATGGCGGGCTTCCTTCACATGCATGTCGACGCAATAGGCGCAGCCATTGATCTGCGAGGCGCGCAGCTTGATCAGGTGGATGAAGCGGCGCTCCAGCCCGGAGGACTGGACATATTGCTCGAGCGCGGCGACCGCCTTGTAGGCATCGGGAGCGGCTTTGGCGAAGTTGAAACGTGGTTGCATAGTCTTTCTCCTTTTGTTGGTGGCTCAACGAGCCGTCTTGCGTTCATGGATTTCAAGGAAAGCGCRGCCTCTAGCTGCGATCGATCCGTCGTCGAGAGCGTTCAGCTCGATGCCGAGATCGGCAACGCTCGTCTTGGCAAGTTCTGCCCGATAGACCCGTTCGGCTCTGAGCATCGCCGCGCTGATGTTGCAGGGCGAGGCGAAGAAGCGATCGGAGACCGGGTTCGGTCCGCGCTGGCGGATCTCGGCGCAGCGGAAGGCGGGCGCCGGCCCTTCGACCGCAAGCACGATGTCGAGCAGCGAAATTTCCTTCGCCGCCTTTGCCAGCCGATATCCGCCCTTCGGCCCCGGTACGGTATCGAGGATGCCGGCGCCCGACAGGGCCTGCAGATGCTTCAGCAGATAACTCGTCGAGACGCCGTGGAATTCCGCCAGCGCGGCCGCCGATAGCACGCCGCCTTCGGAGAGGCCGGAAAGCATCGCAACGCTGTGAATGGCCTGCTCGACCCCATCGCCCATCTTCATGCACCTGGCCTCCTCAATTCGTGGATAAAAAATATCCATGATTATGCCTGAAGTCAAGAGGCGTCCTTGCTGCTTGCCACTTGCCTTTATCCTGACCCCGGATAGAAGACGGAAAAGCCGACAGGGGAACATCATGGCATCCAACGCTTTCGCAGGCCTTCTGAATTCCAGCGCCGATCGTCACTCGCTGCTGGACGACGCCCAGGGCATCGTCGCCGGCAGCATGCTCGCAGTGCTCGGCGTAACGCTTCTCTCCGGCGCGGGGCTGCTTGCCGGCGGCACGGCGGGCCTTGCCTTCCTCGCCCATTACGCGACCGGCCTGAGCTTCGGCCTCTGTTTCTTCGTCGTGAACCTGCCCTTCTATTATCTCGCCTTCCGCCGCTTGGGCCTCGCCTTCACCATCAAGACCTTCGCCGCCATCGCGCTGACGTCGGTCCTGTCCGAATTCGTCTCGGGCTTCATCAGCATGGCGCATGTCGATCCTATCGCCGGTGCGCTCTTCGGCGGCCTCGTCATCGGCGCCGGCATGCTGGCGCTCTTTCGCCACCGCGCCAGCCTCGGCGGCATCGGCATTCTCGCCCTCTATATCCAGGATCGCTTCGGCTGGCGCGCCGGCTTCGTCCAGCTCGGCTTCGACGGCATCATCCTGGCGCTGTCCTTCTTCGTCGCAAGCCCCTTCATCATCGCCTKCTCCGTGCTCGGTGCGATCGTTCTCAACCTGACGATTGCCATCAACCACCGTAAGGACCGCTATATCGCCATGTGAATTGCTAAAGCGCGTCGCGATCTTTCAGATTCGCTCCTCGCGCTTTAGCTCTTTGTTTTTACGCATGTCGTTATCGCAAAACCGCTGCACACTTTTTGCGCGACATGCTTTGGCCGCTCTTCTCTTTCCCCGGGTTTTCACTAGTTTCAGGGCGTGGACCAGATCGATTCCGAAGCCCGTGCCCTGCTTCCCACTGCCTTTACCCGCTGGTTTGCGGAAAAGGGCTGGCGGCCGCGCGCCCATCAGTTGGAACTGCTCGCCCGCGCCGAGGCCGGCGAAAGCACGCTGCTGATTGCGCCGACCGGCGCCGGCAAGACGCTCGCCGGGTTTCTGCCGTCGCTCACCGACCTCACCCGCCGCGGCAAGATCCCGCCGGGCTCCGCCTTCACCGGCATCCATACGCTCTATGTCTCGCCGCTGAAGGCGCTTGCCATCGATATCGAGCGCAATCTGATGAAGCCTGTCGAAGAGATGGGCCTGCCGGTCACCGTCGAAAATCGCACCGGCGACACGCCGAACGCCAAGCGCCAGCGCCAGAAACTCAGCCCGCCGGATATTCTGCTGACGACGCCGGAACAAGTCGCCCTGCTGCTGGCGAACCGCGAGGCCGAGCGCTTCTTCAAGGACCTGAAATATATCGTCCTCGACGAGCTGCATTCACTGGTCACCTCCAAGCGCGGCCACATGCTTTCGCTCGGCCTTGCCCGCCTGCGCCGCCTTGCCCCCGGCCTCCAGACCATCGGCCTGTCGGCGACCGTCGCCGAACCCATGGATCTGCAGAAATGGCTGGTCGGCCAGGAAGAGGGTAGCGAACATCATGCCGGCCTCGTTGTCGTCGAAGGCGGCGCCAAGCCGGATATCTCGATCCTGTCGACCGAAGAGCGCATTCCCTGGTCCGGCCATTCCGCCCGGTATGCCATTCCGGATGTATACCGCCAGCTTGTCGAACACCGCACGACGCTGCTCTTCGTCAACACCCGCAGCCAGGCCGAAATGCTTTTCCAGGCGCTCTGGACGATCAATGACGACAACCTGCCGATCGCGCTCCACCACGGCTCCCTCGATGTCGCCCAGCGCCGCAAGGTCGAGGCGGCGATGGCCGAAAACCGGCTGCGCGCCGTCGTTGCCACCTCCACCCTCGATCTCGGCATCGACTGGGGCGATGTCGATCTCGTCATCCATGTCGGTGCGCCGAAGGGCGCCTCGCGTCTTGCCCAGCGCATTGGCCGCGCCAACCACAGCATGGACGAGCCCTCGAAGGCGATCCTGGTTCCCGCCAACCGTTTCGAGGTCATGGAGTGTCAGGCCGCCCTCGACGCCAATTATATCGGCGCGCAGGACACCCCACCGGTCGGCCGCGGCGCGCTCGACGTGCTCGCCCAGCATGTGCTCGGCATGGCCTGCGCCGAACCTTTCGACATGCTGGAACTTTACGATGAAGTCACCAGCGCCTCGCCCTATGCCGATCTCAGCTGGGAGACCTTCGAGCGCATCGTCGATTTCGTCGCGACCGGCGGTTATGCGCTCCGCACCTATGAGCGTTACGCTCGCATCCGCAAGACCCAGGAGGGCCGCTGGCGCGTCTCCAATCCTGCGGTCGCCCAGCAATACCGCCTCAACCTCGGCACCATCGTCGAAAGCCCGATGCTGAATATCCGCATGGTCAAGCGCGGCGAGGGCGGCAGGATCGGCCGCGGCGGCGCCACCCTCGGCAAGGTCGAGGAATATTTCCTCGAGCAAATGTCGCCGGGCGATACTTTCCTCTTTTCCGGCAAGGTGCTGCGCTTCGAGGGCATCCGCGAAAACGAGTGCCTCGCCTCGCAGGCCTTTTCACTCGATCCGAAGATCCCCTCCTATAATGGCGGCAAGTTCCCGCTGTCGACCTATCTCGCCGAGCAGGTGCGGGCGATGATTGCCGATCCCGATCGCTGGCGCCGCCTGCCGGACCAGGTGCGCGACTGGCTGTCGCTGCAGAACGACAAGTCGATGCTGCCGAAGCGCGACGAGTTCCTGATCGAAACCTTTCCGCGCGGCAGCCGCGGCTACATGGTCGCCTATCCCTTCGAAGGCCGTCTCGCCCACCAGACGCTCGGCATGCTGCTGACCCGCCGGCTGGAGCGGGTAGGCGCCAAGCCGCTCGGCTTCGTCGCCACCGATTATTCGCTTGCTATCTGGGGCCTCGAGGATATGGGGCTGATGATCCGCAATGGCCGGCTCAGCCTCTCCGACCTTTTCGACGAAGACATGCTCGGCGACGACCTCGAAGCCTGGCTGGACGAATCCTTCCTGTTGAAGCGCACCTTCCGCAATTGCGCCGTGATTGCCGGCTTGATCGAGCGCCGCCATCCCGGCAAGGAAAAGAGCGGTCGCCAGATCACCGTCTCCGCCGATCTGATCTACGACGTGCTGCGCAGCCACGAACCGGATCACATCCTCCTGCAGGCGACGCGGCAGGATGCAGCGACGGGACTTTTGGATATTGGCCGTCTTGGCGATATGCTGAGACGAATCAGGGGCCACATCACCCACCGCGCCCTCGACCATATTTCCCCGCTCGCCGTGCCGGTGATGCTGGAAATCGGACGCGAGGCGGTGCCGGGCGAGGCCCATGACGCACTGCTCGCCGAAGCGGCGGATGATCTGATCGCCGAAGCACTCGCCTGATGAAAAATTGGGCCTGACTGACGTATTTGGGAATAAGAGAGTGATGAACCGCCTGGCGCTGGCGCGCGACATTTCAGGACTGGCCGCGATACCAGGCATCGAGACATCGGTCCATGGCGTCGCCGCCGTCTGCGATCCGCTTGGCGCCCTCTATCTGCCCGATACCGGCCTGCTCGTCGTCTCCGACCTGCATCTGGAAAAGGGTGCGGCCTTCGCGCGCCGCGGCATGATGCTGCCGCCTTACGATACGCTGGCGACGCTGACCGTCCTTGCCGCCGTCATCTCGCGTTATGATCCGAAGCTCGTCATCTCGCTCGGCGACAATTTCCACGACCGCATCGGTTCGAAACATCTGCCGGAGAATTTCCGCACGCTGATCGTCAATATGGCCCGCGGCCGCGAATGGATCTGGATCAATGGCAACCATGATCCGGATGGCATCGTCGATCTGCCGGGCGCTTCCGCCGACGAGATGCATTATGCCGGCCTGACCTTCCGGCACGAGCCGAAGAACGGTTTGCAGAGCGGCGAAATCGCCGGCCACCTGCACCCGTCGGCGACCGTGCGCCGCCGCGAGAAATCCGTCCGCCGCCCGTGCTTTGCCACCGACGGCGCCCGCCTGCTGATGCCGGCTTTCGGCGTCATGAGCGGCGGTCTGGATCTCGGCCATCAGGCGATGAAGGGCCTGTTCGACAAGGCTTCGCTGGTGGCGCATCTGTTGGGGCGAGATCGGATTTATTCGGTCAGATATGGGAACTTGAGGGGGTAGTGCCCTTCATATTAGGACGGCACCACCTAAACTCAATCACACTCCTGCAACTGCCGCTGATACGTCCCGGCCATCCGCGCAAACTTCTGCGCCGTCTGCTGCAACTGCCCGTTCGAACGCCAGTCGCCGCGTTTGTACCCCGTCGGCCCGGAATAATAGGCAAGATAGAGATTATAGGCATCGTTCAGCGGAATGCCGGTCTCCACGCTGTTCTGGTAGTGATACCAGCCGATGAAATCGATCGCGTCGGCGAAGTTCGCCCGCCGCGCGGTCCAGTTGCCCGTCTGCGACTGATAGTGATCCCAGGTTCCGTCGAGCGCCTGCGAATAGCCGTAGGCCGTCGACGGTCGGGTCCAGGGAATGAAGCCGAACAGCTTGGTGCGCGGCGGCCGCGCATAGGGCTGGAAGCCGGATTCGGTATACATCGTCGCCATCAGGATCGGCACGGGCACGCCGTATTTCTTCTCCGTCCGCTCGGCGGCACTCTGCCAGCTGGAGAAGAGCCCGTCGCGCTCGTCGAAGACGGCACAGATGTTCCTCGTCTGCTTCGGCGCCGTCGCGCAGCCGGCAAGCAGCGCGAGACCCACGGCCGTCAGAACGATACGAGTACGCATAACAAAACCTCTCGTTTCCGAGAGATTACTAACTCGTAAATGTTAAAAACCGGTTTTTAGTCGAATGCGAACTTCTCAGGCTGCTCTCTTATGCGACCAGGGATGGATACCCTGGCCTGATCACCGGACGGCATCGCATCAAAATCTCACGGGTGAGCGCTCCTAAGCCTTGACGGGCTCGTAGCGCAGGATCACCGCGCCGCCCTCCGTCGTCGAGGATTCGATGAGCTTCAGCGGCAGCTGGCCCTCTGCCTGTTTGAAAAGCGGATTGCCGCCRCCGAGGATCACCGGCACCAGGCAAACCCTGACTTCGTCGATAAGCCCCGCTTTCAGCAGGCTATCGGCAAGCTCGGCGCTGCCGAAGATGAAGATCGTCTTGCCGTCCTCCTGCTTCAGCCGCGTCAATTCGGGGATCGGATCTCTGACGACGCGGGCATTGTTCCAGCCGGGCTCGGTCATCGTCCGCGACACGGCGATCTTGGCGATGCCGTTCATATAGGCTTTGATCTCGCCTTCGCCCTCGGCGGTCGGCCAGTAGGAGGCCATGCCCTCATAGGTTTTGCGGCCGAAGACCAGCAGATCGCTTTCCCTCCCGAACTGTTCGGCATAGCGCTGCAATTCAGGCCCCCAGGCGAGATTGTGAAAGTCGATATCCCACGGCTTCGTGCCTTCGAAATAACCATCGAGCGTCATCAGGTTCCAGACAACAAGCTTCCTCATTTCCATCCTCCTTCTGAATTGCCAATCAAGATAAGACCGATTGCGTTTAGCAACTGGTTGAAAACTAGTTCGACTGATAGCAAAATGCAAGCGGTTTTTTTGGGGAGGCATGGATGAGCTGCCGCCAAGACATCCGCGTAGCAGCTCCCGCACAGCGGGGGCGACGCCCGACCCAAATCGATAGAAGAAATAAACAGAGGAAATGGAGCGTCGCGCCTTGGCGGCGGATCAGTCCTTGCGGAAGATCAGGCTGGCACCCCAGCCGGTGATCACGGCGAGCAGCACGGCCGCGCAGCCGTAGAGGATCGGCTGATCATGCGCCGCATCGGTGATCGTCTGCTCGATGCCGGTCTTGATGACCCGCAGCGGCAGCGATTTCTCGGTCACGAAAAGACCGCTCTTGAAGAGATAGGCGCGCACGCTGTGCACGCCGTTCGGAATGTTCGCCGGCAAGCGCAGGCTCGCCTTGAAGAGGTTGGAGGAAACGAACCGCACGCCGCTGGGGTTGCGGTCATAGAGCCCGCCACCCTGCTGCAGCCGCCGAAAGGCGTCGCGGAATTCGCCGAGATTGCTGCCGTCGCCGACGAAGCCGACCGGCGTCAGCGGAATGTGGTCGATGCCGATCCCCTGATCGGTCAGGTCAAGCGGCGTCACGATGTCGTCGATCATCCGTGAACTCGACATCGAATAGGAATGCGGCACCGCTTCGAAGGTCATCGAGCGGGTGTTCACCCAGATGCCGAAGACGCGTTCCTTCTTGCGCACCGTCGCATCCTCGCGCGGGCCTTCCAGCACCACGACCACGTCATATTGGCCGACGGCGAGCAGCAACTGGTCGGTGTTCGAGAGCGCCCCGAAGATGGTCAGATCCGCGCCGTGGAAATCCGAGGTGATGGCGATTTCGCTGGTCGACGTGCCGATTTCCAACCCTTCACGCACCGCCTCCGTTGCCTGCCCTGGCAGCCATTGCGCTCCGGCAGAGGCCGGCAGCAGGCAAAGCAACGCGATGACGAAAGCAACCAGGCGCATCAGTTGCCCGCTCCCATCACCACCGAATAGACGTCGGCCGGCGCCACCACCAGCGCGATCGCCAGACGCAGGCCGACGGCGAGCACCAGCAGGCCGAGCAAGGCGCGCAGCTGCTCGCCGCGCAGCTTCTGGCCGACGCGCACGCCATATTGCGCGCCGATGACACCCGCCACCATCAGGATGAAGGCGAGCACGATGTCGACGGAGAAGTTCGTCGCCGCCTGCACGATCGTCGTATAAGCGGTCACAAAGATGATCTGGAACAGCGAGGTGCCGACGACGACATTGGTCGGGATGCGCAGCAGGTAGATCATCGCCGGCACCATGATGAAGCCGCCGCCGACACCCATGATCGAGGTAAGGATGCCGATCGCAAAGCCGAGTGCGACGATTGGAATGACACTGAGATAGATCTTCGATTTCTTGAAACGCACCTTCAGCGGCAGCTTGTGCACCCAGTGCTGGTGGCCGGGCTTGCGCGGTGCGGGCGGCTCGTTGCGCGCTGCTCGCCGCATGGCATTGATGCTTTCGAGCAGCATCAGTCCGCCGACGGTGCCGAGGAAGACGACATACATCAGCGAGATGATGAGATCGAGCTGGCCGATGGCGCGCAGCAGCGAGAAGATCCAGATGCCGACCGTCGCACCCGTAAGACCGCCGACCAGCAGCACCGTGCCGAGCTTGACGTCGAGCGAGCCGCGCCGGAAATGCGTGATCGCGCCCGATATCGACGATGCCACAACCTGGTTGGYGCCGGTCGCGACTGCGACGACAGGCGGAATGTTATAGAAGATCAACAGCGGCGTGATCAGAAAGCCGCCGCCGACGCCGAACATTCCAGACAGGAATCCGACGGCCGCCCCCATGCCGAGAATGATGAAAATGTTCACCGACAATTCTGCGATGGGCAGATAGATTGTCACAGCCGACCCCGAATGATGACCGCTCCTGCCGGGCGGTTTCTTGTCACGTCCCCGTTCGAATGCGCACCATACTGTGAAATCGTTGCCAGAGGCTTTCGATCGGCCCCGTGATTAGCCATAGAGATTGGCGGAGAGATCGGTGGCAGAGGATTCGCCGGATGCGCGGATCGATATGTCCGGGCATAATCCGGCTTTTTTCAGGTTTTGTGACAGACTGCGGTAAAATTGGAAAAAGCCTTGCGGCATAGTGCCGCCAGGCGTTTTTCATTGCCCGGAACAAAGAGTCGAGACGATCCCGCGTCGATGCGACGCGCCTCAGATCGCCTTGCTGCCCTGCTTGTTACGTTCTAGCAGCGCCTTCACGGTCGCGTCGGTCACCTTGCCGTCCGGCTCCTGGCCGACGGACTTCTGGAAGTTTTTGATCGCGCCCACGGTCTTCGCACCCATTTCGCCGTCCGGAACTCCGGCGTCGAAGCCGTTATTGTTGAGGATCGCCTGGATGTTGCGGACTGCCTTCTTCATGTCGACGGTCGCCGTCTTCGCGCCGGTGCCGGCCCATTCGTCGGGAATGTCGATGGTGTTCGTGCGGTGGTCGACCGGCTCCGGCTTCCAGAGATCGGCCTTGGCGCGCGCCCGTTCGAGCTGGTCGGGCTTCATGGCTTTGGCCACTTCGTCGCGCTTCTGCGCCGCATCCTTGTCGCCGGCCTTGGCGGCAATCGCAAACCATTTGTAGGACTCTTCGAGATCCTCCGGAACCCCGTTGCCGCGTGCGCAGAGGATCGCCAGGTTGAACTGGCTGTCGGTGATGCCGAGGTTCGCTGCCTTGGTGAACCACGAGGCGGCCGTTGCATAATCCTGCTGGCCAAGCGCGCCGGAGGCGTAGAGGACGGCGAGATTGTGCATGGCGCTGGCATTGCCCTGGTTTGCCGCCTGCTCGTAAAAACTCTTCGCTTTGGCGATGTCGCGTTCGACGCCGTTGCCCTTCTCGTACATGCTGCCGAGCCGGTATTCTGCCGGCGCAAAGCCTTTGTCGGCCGAAAGCTGGTACCAGCTCGCCGCCTGCTTCTGATCGACCGTCATGCCGTTGCGGCCGTCGGAATAACGCGCGCCGATTTCGAACAGCGCCAGCGCATCGCCGCCGCTCGCCGCATCGGCAAGCGATTTCGGCTGGACGGTGTCTGGAATGGTGATGGCGGCCTGCGGTGCGGGTGCGGGAACGAAGCCCGATGTCTCCTGCGCTGCGCCGGACGGAGCGGGAGGGGCAAAGGTCGCTGCCCCTTCGCCGTCGAGCGGCACCATATCGGTCAGATGGTCGCCGGCGACCGGCGGGGTTGCTTCCGGCTGCGCCTGTTCGGCGGCGGGCGGTACAGCTTCCGCTGACGGAGCGGTCGTTCCGAGAGCGGCGGCATCCGGCTGGGCAGGTGTTGCTTCGGGCAAGGCCGGCGCCGGGTTTTCCGCAGCACCCGTCAGCGCCGAGACTTCCGCTGGCGGCTGCGGCGCGCGCTCGCCGCTCGTCAGCGTTCGGGCGAGCGGAAAGGCCATGATGGCGAGCAGCACGGCGCCGACCGCCAGCAGGATCGGCCGCCGGTAGCGCGAAAAGGCGCTGGTCTTGTCGGTCTTGTCAGAAGCCTTGCCGGCCTTGTCGGCATTCGCGCCCTTCTTCTCGGCCTTGCCGGCTGCCTGCTTCGGATTGGCATCCACCTCCATCGCGGCCGCCTGCGCCGCACGGCGCGCAGCAGCGATATAATCGGCGCGATCGGTTTCACCGGCAGGTTTGCCGCGCGCCGCACTCTGGCTGGCGCGAACCCGTTCAAGGATCTTCTTTACGTCAGGTGCGCCCGAGCCTGGCTCGAGCAGTTCGTTTGCCGCATCCGTTGGCACCACGTCGGTGGGATCGATCGACGGCGCGGGATCGATCATCGGACGTTCGGTCGCCCGGCTCTCGGCTTTCTTGCCGGGCAGCAGCCGCTTGCCGAGGCTGGCGAGCAGGCTGGCCTTCGCCGGGACCTGTGTCCGTGCCGCTGTCGCAGCCTCCGTCGTCCTGGTCGCGGCTTCGATGGCGATCGCGCTCGTTCCGCTCATGGCGGTGGCTTGTGCCGGGGCGGCAGGCTCTGTTGCGACCTCGGCCGTGCGGATAACAGGAGAAGCCTTCGCTGTCGGGGCAGCGGCTGGCGTCCGGGCCATCTCGGCTTCGGCCACCATCAGCGCATAGGGATCGACATCGAAATCGACGTCGGCGACCGGCATCTGGGCGAGCGGCCGGCCGCGATCTTCCATGCCGTCGAGGCGGTCGGCGATATGCACCAGCGTCTCGTGCAGCGCCTGGAAAGTCTTGTGCGTGCGTTCCTCGCTGTCGCGGCTGAGATCCTCGAGGTGGCGCAGATCCTCGGCCAGCGCCGTCAGCGCCGACATGTCGGCGGCGGGCATGACACCCTGCGGGCCGCCATGACGCGAATAGGCTTCGACGACAGCCTCTGCCGCCTGGCGTGCGGCCTCGATGATATATTCGTCGCTCGTCGCCATATAGTCTTCGATCGCGCCCATGCGCTGGTCGAATTCGGGGGGTATCGCAGCGCTCTCGCGCGGCGCGCTCATCAGCGCCGACAGATTGGCGATCTGGTCTTCGAGGTTCTTCAGCGCGCGCGGATCGGTCGGCGCTGCCKATGTGCTTTCCTCCAGGCGGGCGGCAATGTCGCTCAGCCGTCCTTCGAGACGCAGGAAGGCGCTGTCGTCGGCTACCGCGGCGGGCGCCGGCGCCTGCTGCTGATAGGCCATCTCGTCGATGCGCCGGGCGAGATGGTCGAGCCGCTGCGCCAGCACGTCGTTGACGGCGCCATTCTCAAGCGCGTCGATCTTGCGGGAAATGTCGGAAAGCGTGCCGGTGAGGTCGGGCTGCGGTGCCGTCTCCTGCGTGCGCTCCAGCAGATAGGAAAGATGTTCCAGCCGTTCGTCGAGCCGCGACGTCGCTTCCGCCTTCGTCATCTCCTCGACGCGTCCCGTCAGCGCCTCCAGCCGCATCGCCAGCTCGTCGGCCGGGTTCACGCGGCTGGCCGCATCATGGCTCATCAGGTCGATCTGATCGGCCAGCGCCTCCAGCCGGTTTTCCAGCCGCTGCATCAGGCCCGGATCATTCGCAGTGGCCGTGCGCCCGCTTGCCGCGATCGCCCGGCTGATCTCGTCGAGCCGGATGTCCATGGCGGCGAACTGTTCGGACATCACCCGGTCGTGCGGCTGGATCATGTTGCCGAAGTGCTCCATCGCCGTGGCGATGGAGATGAGCTTGTCTTCCAGCGCCCGAACCGCCGGGCTTTCGCCCATGCCGCCGATATGGCGCTTGATGTCGTCGAGCCGATAGGCAAGCGAAACGAGCTCTTCCTGCAGCCCTTCGGTATCGAGCGCCGCAAGCCGGTTCTCGAAACCGTCCCAGCGGTTTTCCATATGGCGCAGCGAATCCTCGCGCGCCAGTCCGTCCATCAGCGAGCGCAGCTCCTCGAAATCCTCGCGAAGGCCGGTGGCCTCCGGCGCGGCGGAGCGGCCGGTCAGTTGGGTGATGCTCTGGGCAAGGCGGCCCATATCGGCGCGCATGTCGTCGGCGAAACGGCCGTCGCCAGCATTTGTCTTGATCTCGCGCAGCTCGGCGCGCAGCGCGTTCATCTCACGGGTAACGCCCTCGGAAATGTCGCGCTTCAGGTCCTGCCGCAGGTTGACGAGGGCCTGGGCAATCTCCGTCATCGTATCGTCGCCGGCGCGCAAGGCCGGCGCCGGCACTGGAGCGGCGGCGCGCGGCACAGGTTCGCGAAGCTGCGGGGCCTGTTCGCGTGCGTAGGGCCGTTCGCGGCTGGCTTCGAGCGCGCGCTGGCGTTGACGGATTTCGGCGAGCGGATCGGGCCGCGGCTCGGGCGGGGCCTTTGCAGGCCGGGGAGCATGGGAGCCGGCATAAGCATCGCGCTCGGCCGTTGCCGTGCGCGGCCGCTGTTCGCGCCCGCTGCCCATCAGCCCTTCGATGCGTGCCTCCAGCCCTTCGATCGTGCGGTTCAGCGCATCGAGCGAGGTCCTGTCGGACTGTCGGGAAGGATTTGATCGCGATCCGTTCATGTTCTTGCTCGCTTCGACTGTTCGACCTCTCGTCAGAGCTCGATCTTTGGCTTTTCCGTCTGCTGCCCGCCTCTTTACGCGGACCGGAGCGCACCATTCATAAGACGATAGTCAATTAGACTTTCCTCAAGCTGAACGATGTAGCGGCATCCTTAAGGAACGCGAGACTGGGAAAAGGAATGCGGATCGCTACTGCTCAATCCGCACCTTTCACGAAACGTGGTAAACAAGCCGTTAATGCCGATGGGAATTTTTTAACGTTTGTGTTCAAAACGCCGTTTTTGGCGGCAATTGCCGTTGAACGCGTCACATCGAATGGCCACTCGCGCGCTCAGGCGGGCCTGGGATATTGCAGCTCGATTTTCACGCCTTCGGGTCCGTAGACGAAGACCTGGCCGAGATCGGTGTCGGGAATATCGTAATATTCGTAGCGATAGCCGGTCGCCTTGATGCGTTCCAGCGCCGGCCCGAATTCGTAAAGACTGAAGGCGACATGGTTGAAGATGCCGGGCGGAAAATCGGTGCTGCGCGATGTCAGGCTGAGATGGATGACCGGGCGCTCGTCGAGATAGAGCCAATGGCCGGGCGAGGCGAAGG
This sequence comes from Rhizobium sp. 01N447_2, assembly GCF_056399245.1. Taxonomy (NCBI): domain Bacteria; kingdom Pseudomonadati; phylum Pseudomonadota; class Alphaproteobacteria; order Hyphomicrobiales; family Rhizobiaceae; genus Rhizobium; species Rhizobium sp. 01N447_2. The sequence continues at coordinate 26,791 of NZ_JBFTQY010000060.1, read as the reverse complement.
GCGGCCGATAGCCCTCGCTAACGCCGAGCACGGTCTCCAGGAAGCCGATCATCCCGGGCGCATCGCGGGTCTCGATGGTGACATGGTCCAGACGCGGCATCAGTGTCCTCCCGGCCAACTCCGAGAATGAACATAATCTGTTTGACGTCGCCGCGAAAGTTGCCTCGCCGTGGCAGTATGCCGCCGCCAGAGCATGATGCCGAAAAGTGTGAGCGGTTTTCGGACGACATCATACTCTGATTGTTTAATCTAGAACTGAAGCTCAGAAGCTTTCCGTCCAGGGCCGGACTTCCACCTCCAGCGACCATGCGCTGCGGTGCTGGCGAAGCACGTCGATATAAGTCTGGGCGATCGAATCCGGCAGCAGCGTGCCATCCGGCTTCTCCACCCGGTCCGGCCGGGTCTGCGAGCGCACCGCGCCGTCGATGACGAAATGCGCGACATGGATGCCCATCGGCCCGAGTTCGCGGGCAGCACTCTGGGCAAGGCCACGCAGCGCGAACTTGCCCATCGCGAAGGGTGCCGATTGCGCAAAGCCCTTCACGCTTGCCGACGCGCCTGTCATGAGGATGGCGCCGCGGCCGCGCGGGATCATCCGCCGCGCCGCCTGCTGCACCACCAGGAAACCGCCGAAAGCGGTGGTCGCAATCGCCTTCTCGACATCGGCGGGGTCGAGTTCGGCAAGCGGGCCGCGCTGACGGGCGCTGGCATTGAAGATCACCACGTCAGGCCCGCCGATCGCAGCGGCCGCGGCTTCGAAGAGTGCTGCGACGCTCGCAGGTTGCGAGACATCGGCGGTAAAGGCACTGGCGCCGGTCTCCTCGATGAGGCCTTGCAGTTTCTCGATATTGCGGGCGGCGAGCCCGACCTTGACGCCCTGCGCCGACAATTGCCGGGCAAGCGATGCGCTGATGCCGGAGCCCGCGCCGACAATCAGCGCGCTCTCATAGGGAAAATCGATCATGATCTATTCCTCGATGGATCGTCGCAAAGACGTAGGAAGTCCGAACGGCCGGCGCCACCACCCGGCCGGAATTTCAGTGTGCTGAATCGATCGAATAGGCGCTGATGCGCGAGAGATGGATGAAGGAAAGGCCCGTTTCCTCCGCCCAGTCATTGAAGGCCTGCTGGATCAGCTGCTGGTCCTTCTTCGTCGTGCCGGAGGAGGAGAGCGGCACGCCGGCCGATCGGAGGCAGGCGAGCACGTCGATCGTCGCGATGAAGCTGTCGCGGCCGATGCCGCGCAGGAAATATTGTCCAGTCATGCCGCCGAGCCGGTTGCCGCGTTTGCTCAAAAGGTCGAGAAGGCCGATCTGGTCATCCCCAGGCCAGTCGGCGAAGAAGACGCCGGCGCTGCCATATTCCTTCGCCAATTCCCTGATGAAGGCGGCATTGGCCCGAACCGACATGATCTTGGCGCCGTTGCGGATGATCCGCTCATCCGAGGTGAGGGCGTGCCAATAGTCGTCGGGCGCAATATTCAGCATCGCCGGATCAAAACCGGAAAACGCTGCCTCGAAACCTGGCCACTTGCTGTCGATCACCTTCTGGACGAAACCACTGTAGAAGATGCGCCGGGTCATGTCTGCCAGGATGCGATCGTCGGGCACGGCGCGCAGCCGCTCGTGATCCGGTCGATGATTCTCCAGCAAGGCCTGCAACGCGGCCGCTCCGCCCTTTCGTTCCTCCGCACGCTGCCTTATCGCTTCGAAACTGATTATGYGGCCCTCCTGAAACATTGCCCGATGGCGGCTTGAACGACGCTTCCGTTTATACGCCGTTCTGCGATGGACAAGGAAGATGAGATGGCGTCTCTTCCTTTCGGCGCTTGAGCGCCCAACGGATTCGCGCGTTCGAATTTTTCATGAAAAGACGGCCAAGGTGCAAAATTTGACGTTTACGCAAACGTCAATATTTTGTAAGACAGTGCCCGAGGCCGGAGCAATCCGGTCAGTCGAATGGGAGGAATTTGAGAGATGCCAGTCTACAAGGCCCCGGTGAACGATACGCTCTTCGTCCTGAACGACGTGCTGGGCCTCGAACGCTACAACAATCTGCCGGGTTTTGCCGACGCGACCCCCGATATGATCGAAGCGATCCTTGGCGAGGCCGGAAGGGTTGCCGAGGAAGCTCTCTTTCCATTGAACTATTCCGGCGATCAGGAAGGCTGCACGCGCCACGACGATGCGAGCGTCTCGACGCCGAAGGGTTTCAAGGAAGCCTATAAAGCCTATCGCGAAGGCGGCTGGATCGGCCTTGCGGTGCCGGAGGAATTCGGCGGCCAGGGGCTCCCCTATACGCTGCATACCGCCGTCGGCGAATATACCTCGGCGGCCAACATGTCGCTGATGATGTATCCGGGCCTGACGCAGGGCGCGATCGCGGCACTCCTCGTCCACGGCTCCGACGAGCAGAAGGCCACCTATCTGCCGAAGATGGTGGACGGCACGTGGTCAGGCACCATGAACCTGACCGAGCCGCATTGCGGCACCGATCTCGGCATGCTGCGCACCAAGGCGGTGCCGCAGGCTGACGGCAGCTACAAGATCTCCGGCCAGAAGATCTTCATCTCCGCCGGCGAGCACGACCTGACCGACAATATCATCCATCTGGTGCTGGCCCGTATCGAGGGTGCGCCTGAGGGCACCAAGGGCATCTCGCTCTTCATCGTTCCGAAATTCCTCGTCGGCAAGGACGGCGCACCGGGCGCCCGCAACGCTGTCTCCTGCGGCGCCATCGAGCACAAGATGGGCATCCACGCCAACGCCACCTGCGTCATGAATTACGACGAGGCGACCGGCTTCCTGATCGGCGCCGAAAACCGCGGCCTCAACGCCATGTTCGTGATGATGAACGAGGCCCGCCTGATGGTCGGCCTGCAGGGCATCGCCATTTCCGAGATCGCCTATCAGAACGCCGCCAGCTATGCCCGCGATCGCATCCAGGGACGTTCGCTGTCCGGCCCCAAGGCGCCGGACAAGAAGGCCGATCCGATCATCGTCCATCCGGACATTCGCCGCACGCTGATGACCATCCGCGCTTTCAACGAGGGCGGCCGCGCCTTCCTGCTCTGGACCGCGCTCAAGTCTGATATCGCCCACCGCGCCACCGACGAGAAGGAGCGCCAGACGGCCGACGATATTCTCGGCCTCGTCACCCCGATCCTCAAGGGCGTGATGACCGACAAGGGCTTCGATCACGCCGTCATGGCCCAGCAGGTCTTCGGTGGCCACGGCTATATCGAAGAACACGGCATGAGCCAGTATGTGCGCGATGCTCGCATCGCCATGATCTATGAAGGCGCCAACGGCATTCAGGCGCTCGATCTCGTCGGCCGCAAGCTCGCCTTGAACGGCGGCCGCGCCGCCATGGCCCTCTTCAAGGAGATCGGTGATTTCTGCGAGGAGAACCGCAGCAACGAAAAGCTCTCCTTCTTCACCAAGCATCTGAAGAAGGGCTTGAACGATGCCCAGGGCGCGACCATGTGGTTCATGCAGAATGCCATGGCCAAGCCCGACAATGCCGGCGCCGGCTCGACCGACTATATGCACCTCTTCGGCCTCGTCATTCTCGGCTATATGTGGGCGAAGATGGCYAAAGCCGCCGAGGACGGCCTTGCATCCGGCGATGCCGGCCGCGAGGATTATCTGAAGAACAAGCTGGTCACCGCCCGCTTCTTCATGGAACGCCTGATGCCGGAAACCGCGCTTCGCAAGGCCCGCATCGAAGCCGGCGCCGAGACGATGATGGAACTGGCCGCCGAAGCGTTTTGAGCCGGTTCTCCCTCCCCCTTGTGGGGAGGGCTGGGGAGGGGTCTTATCTCCTCCTTCCAAGATTTGAGGCAAGATAGATTGCCGTCAGGGAGATGAGACAATGACCGAGGTTTTCATTTACGACCACGTGCGCACGCCGCGCGGCCGCGGCAAGAAGGACGGCGCCCTGCATGAGGTGCCCTCCGTCCGGCTCGCGGCAAAGACGCTGGAGGCGATCCGCGACCGCAACGGGCTGGACACGGGCACGGTCGACGACATCATCATGGGCTGCGTCGATCCGGTCATGGATGCCGGCGCCGTCATCCCCAAGGCCGCCGCCTTCGAAGCCGGTTACTCCACCAAGGCGCCCGGCATGCAGATCTCCCGCTTCTGCGCCTCCGGCCTCGATGCTGTCAATTTCGGTGCCGGCAAGATCGCTCAAGGGGCCGACGACATCGTCATCGCGGGCGGCGTCGAAAGCATGTCCCGCGTCGGCCTCGGCATGTCCGGCGGCGCCTGGTTCATGGATCCTTCCGTGAATTTCCCGGCCTATTTCATGCCGCAGGGCGTCTCAGCCGATCTGATCGCCACCAAATACGGCTTCAGCAGAACCGATGTCGACGCTTACGCGGTCGAGAGCCAGAAGCGTGCCGCCCATGCCTGGGAAAAGGGCTGGTTCGACAAATCGGTCATCCCGGTCAAGGACCAGAACGGCCTGACGATCCTGGCAAAGGATGAACACATGCGCCCCGGCACCGACATGCAGGCGCTCGCCTCCCTCAATCCGTCCTTCCAGATGCCTGGTGAGATGGGCGGCTTCGAGGCCGTCGGCATCCAGGCCCATCCGGAGATCGAGCGCATCAACTATGTCCACCATGCCGGCAATTCCTCCGGCATCGTCGATGGCGCCAGTGTCGTCCTGCTCGGCTCCAAAGCCGGCGGTGAGAGCATGGGCAAAAAGCCGCGCGCCCGCATCAAGGCTTTCGCCAATATCGGCTCCGATCCGGCCCTGATGCTGACCGGGCCTGTCGACGTCACCGAGAAGCTGTTGAAACGATCAGGCATGAACCTAGCCGACATCGACCTCTTCGAACTCAACGAGGCCTTCGCTGCCGTGGTGCTGCGCTACATGCAGGCCTTCGACATCGACCACGACAGGATCAACGTCAATGGCGGCGCCATCGCCATGGGTCATCCGCTCGGCGCCACCGGCGCGATGATCCTCGGCACGGTGCTCGACGAACTTGAACGCCGCGATCTCAACACCGCGCTGGTGACGCTCTGCATCGGCGCCGGCATGGGCACCGCAACGGTTATCGAAAGGGTCTGACGATGGGCTTCAACACCGGCACGATCGAAACCGAATATGCCGAGGTCACCGAGCACTGGTCGCCCCGCGTCATCGCCGATCTCAACGGCCAGAGCGTCAAGCTCGCCAAGGTTAAGGGCCAGCTCGCCTGGCATTCCCACAGCGACGAGGACGAGCTTTTTCTCATCTGGAAGGGAGCGCTTACCATCGAATATCGCGACCGCCCGCATGTGCATCTCAAGAGTGGCGATTTTCATGTCGTGCCGAGGGGTGTCGAGCATAATCCTGTTGCCGAGGAGGAATGCTGGATCGTGCTTTTCGAGCCGTCGCAGACCAAGCATACCGGCGATGTCGTCACCGAAAAGACGAAGACCTTAGACGCGCAGCGCAGCCATTTGCCGGCCTGATCGGGGAGGAAACCCAATGACCTACACCAATTTCACGCTCGAAACCGACGCCGACGGCATCGCTCTCGTCACCTGGGACATGCCCGGCAAATCGATGAACGTCTTCACCGCCGAGGTGATGGCCGAACTCGACGCCATCATCGACGCCACGACCGCTGATGCCGCCATCAAGGGTGTCGTCTTCACTTCGGGCAAGTCCTCCTTCTCCGGCGGCGCCGATCTGTCGATGATCAAGTCGATGTTCAGTTCCTATCAGGAGGAGAAGGCAAAGAGCCCAGAGACGGCGGTGCAGAACCTCTTCGGGCTGGTTGGCCGCATGAGCGGCCTGTTCCGCAAGCTCGAAACGTCCGGCAAGCCCTGGGTTTCCGCCATCAACGGCACCTGCATGGGCGGCGCTTTCGAACTGTCGCTCGCCTGCCACGGCCGCGTCGCCTCCAATGCCAAGAGCATCAAGATCGCGCTGCCCGAGGTGAAGGTCGGTATCTTCCCCGGCGCCGGCGGCACGCAGCGTGTGCCACGGCTGGCGAACGCCCAGGACGCGCTGCAGATGATGACGACGGGCCAGTCGTTGACCGGCTCCCGCGCCAAGGCGATGAACCTCGTGCATCAGGTGGTCGAGCCGGATCTGCTCATCCCGGCCGCCAAGCAGATGATCAAGGATGGCCTGAAGCCGATCGCCCCCTGGGACGAGAAGGGCTTCAAGGCGCCGGGCGGCGGCATCTGGACGCCGGCTTCCGCCCAGCTCTGGCCGGCAGCTCCGGCGATCCTGCGCCGGGAAACATCGGGCAATTATCCGGCAGCACTTGCCATCCTGAAATGCGTCTATGAAGGCTTGCAGGTGCCGTTCGATACCGGCCTGAAGATCGAGCAGCGTTATTTCACCGAGGTGCTGCAGACCCGCGAAGCCTTCTCGATGATCCGTTCGCTGTTCATCTCCATGCAGGAGCTCGGCAAGGGCGCCCGCCGCCCGGCCGGTCACGCGAAGACCGAGCTGAAACATATAGGCGTCGTCGGCGCCGGCTTCATGGGCGCCTCGATCGCTTATGTCACCGCCGCCGCCGGCATTCCGGTGACGCTGATCGACCGCGACATCGAAGCGGCGACCAAGGGCAAGACCGTCTCGGAAGGCCTGGTCAAGGATTCGATCGGTAAGGGACGTCTTACGCAGGACGAAGCGGCTGCACTGCTCTCCCGCATCACGCCCTCGGCAGACTATGCCGACCTCGCCAATGCCGATCTCGTCATCGAGGCGGTGTTCGAGGATCGCGAGGTGAAGAAAGCGGTCATCGAGGCGGTCGAAGCCGTGTTGCCCGAAGGCGCGATCTTCGCCTCCAATACCTCGACTCTGCCGATCTCAGGTCTCGCCAGGAATTCGAAACGCCCGGCCGATTTCATCGGCATCCACTTCTTCTCGCCTGTTGAGAAGATGATGCTGACCGAGGTCATCCTCGGAAGCGACACCGGCGACAGGGCGCTGGCCGTCGCTCTCGACTATGTCGCGGCCATCAGGAAGACGCCGATCGTCGTCAACGACACCCGCGGCTTCTTCGTCAATCGTTGCGTGCTGCGTTACATGTCGGAAAGCTACGACATGCTGATCGAGGGCGTGCCGCCTGTCATGATCGAGAATGCCGCCAAGATGGCCGGCATGCCGGTCGGTCCCCTGGCGCTCAACGACGAGGTCGCCATCGACCTCTCGCTGAAAATCCTCAAGGCGACGGTCGCCGATCTCGGCGAAAAAGCCATCGACCTCAGGCATATGAAACTCATCTCCCGCATGGTGGAAAAGGAGGGCCGTTTCGGCCGCAAGAATTCCAAGGGCTTCTACGACTATCCGCCGAAGCCGGCCAAGAAGTCCCTCTGGCCCGACCTCAAGACCTTCTATCCGCAGAAGCAGGCGGATGAGGTCGACGTCAACGTCCTGAAACAGCGTTTCCTCGTCACCATCGCGCTCGAAGCCGCACGCACGGTGGAGGAAGGCATCGTCACCGATCCGCGCGAAGCGGATGTCGGTTCGATCCTGGGCTTTGGCTTCGCGCCCTATACCGGCGGGGCGCTGAGCTATATCGACGGGATGGGCGCGCAGGCTTTCGTGGAATTGGCGGAAAAGTTAGCCGCTGCTTACGGAAGTCACTTCAAGCCGACGCCGCTGCTGAAGGACATGGCCGCCAAGGGCGAGACGTTTTATGGCCGGTTCGACCCCTATGCGAAGGTGGGGAAGGCGGCTTAGGCCGCCTTTCCATCCTGCCGCGGCGCTACGACGTTCAAGAATTATTCGACTTCACCCTCGCCATTTGAATTCGACTTTCCCTTGCTGCGGCCTTGTCACGGACACAATTTCCGATTACATGTTCGCGCATCGATCTTGCTAGATGAACTTTGAAACGGCCTCGCGTCGTTCCTGGCGAACTTCCTCCAAAATCGGTTTTCATCGCCGCTTGGCATTTTTCCGAGCTGCAATCTTCTATGAACGATTCGAAAAGGATATCGTCATGAGCACAGGTACCGTAAAGTGGTTCAACGCAACCAAGGGCTTCGGCTTCATTCAGCCGGATGACGGCGCAGCCGACGTTTTCGTCCACATCTCCGCCGTTGAACGCGCTGGCATGCGCGATCTCAAGGATGGCCAGAAGCTGTCTTACGAGCTCGTCCGCGACAACAAGTCCGGCAAGATGTCGGCAGACCGCCTCCAGGCGGCCTGAGCCTTCAAGGCTCTAAATATCATCTCCGGATCGTGACCACGGATGTACTGGCACGGTTCGTTGAGATAGCAGGGAAGGTCGGGTTACCCCGGCCTTTTTTTGTGTCTGGTCGGTTGATGCTGTGCTCTATCCGCTCGCCCGCAGGAATGTTTGCCGCATCATCGGAAGCATGAATACTCAACTTCCTGGCACCTCGCCACCCTCCAGCCTGTCCATGACTCGCGCCATCACCGCACGTGCGGCATCGAGTTCCGCTGACGTGAACGCGGCGCCCAGTCCGTCGGCCCACCCGGCTTGCGCGATCTCGATGACACCGAGCCGCGCCGCCCCTTCTGCGGTCAGTCGCACCAGCTTGGCGCGCTGGTGCTGCGGGTTGTCGGCATAGGCGATCAGCCCTTCGCTCTCCAGCACGTCGGCGAGCCGCTGCACGCCTTGGCGGGCGAGGCCGAGTGTGCGGGCGATCTGCGCCACTGACATGCCGCCGCGTCGTGCCGCCGCCAGCACCTGCCAGCGCGCGCTCGTCTGTCCTGCCGGCTTTGCCAGCTGGTCGCCTGCCGCCGTCAGATGGCCGGCGAGGCGAAGGGCGGTGATCGCGAAAGCGGAAAAGGCATCCCCCTCCATTGTTCGCTCCGGTCGATTTTGTTTGACAACATGTTGTCGATTTTGTATCTCATCCATAATGACAACATATTGTCATATCAGGATAGCGAACGCAACGCCGAAGGAGGAGAGCGCCGTGAAGAAAACCTACAGAGGAAGCTGCCATTGCGGCAAAGTGCACTACGAGGTGGACATGGACCTCGAGGAGGGCACCGGCCGCTGCAATTGCTCGATCTGCGCCAAGCGGCGCTATTGGGGCGCCAACGTCAAGCCGGAGGATTTCCGGCTGATGTGCGACCAGGCGGAAACGTCCGACTATCAGTTCAACACCATGAGCGGTCATCATCGCTTCTGCCGTACTTGCGGTGTGCCGGCCTATGGTGACGGTTATGTCGAAGCGATCGGCGGGGCTTATGTCTCGATCAACATCGCCTGCCTCGACGATATCACGCCCGAGGAACTGGCAGCACTGCCCGTCCGTTATGCCGATGGCAGGCACGATGCCTGGTGGAACGAACCGGCGGTGACGAGTTATCTCTGACGCAATTCCAAAAGTGCGCAGCGGTTCTATCGCTGATGTCGGATCGTCGTCCTCCCCTTCGTCCTCTGTCCATAACGGAGAAGGAGAACGATCGTGAAAGACGAAGAGAACGCCAGGATTGAGGAAGAGGCGATCATCGCCATGCTGATGATGCGCGCCAAGGCGCTGGGCGAAAAAAACGCCAAGGACGCGCTTTCCTACGAGACCGAGGATTCCGTCGAGTTTTCGCTGGCGCCGCCGCTTGTCTACTACGGCAAGGACGAGGCAGGCCTGCAGGCCTGGTTCGATACCTGGGAAGGCCCGATCGGCGGCGATGTGCGCGATGCCAGGCTGACGGTTGGCGAAGATGTCGCTTTCTGGAGCGGCCTCATGCGCATGACAGGGACCAAGACCGATGGCGCTGCGGTCGATCTCTGGTTCCGCCAAACCCTCGGCCTCGTCAAGCAGGATGGCCGCTGGCTGGTTGCCCATCAGCACGCCTCGGTGCCCTTCGCCATGGACGGCAGCGGCCGGGCGCTGCTCGATCTCAAACCGTAAAGACTGTCAGGCAGCGCTCCCCGCGACCTTCCGCCGGTCGGCGCGAATGCTCCTCAGTCCGACGCCCATCAAAAGCAGGATCGCCGTCGCATAGATATCCGTCGTCAGCGCGTAACCGGCCGATTTCGCCAGGAACCCGGCCAGGATCGCCGGCAGGCTGAAGGCGAGGTAGCTCTGGACGTAGAAGGCCGACAGCAGCCCGGCTCGCTCGTCCGGTTTGGCGAGCGGCATGATTGTGCCGATCGAACCGAGGAAATTGGTGCCGAAACCGGCGCCGGTGAAAATCGTGCCGATCAGCAGCAGCGGCACATTGGCGAGATGCACGCCGGCAACGACCGTCAGGATGCCGAGCGTCTTGGCCGATACGCCGAAAGCGAGATTGGCCGAGGCCGTCTTGCTGCGCCTGAGATAGACGGCGATCGCTCCGCTCACCATCAATGCGGTGACGACGGCCCCGCCCGTCAGCGGCGCCCGACTGCCGGTCGTGGTGGCGACCAAGGACGGGACCAGCGAGAGATAGAAGCCGGCAAGCGTCCAGTTGGCGATGTTGATCGGTGTCACCAGCGAGAGCGGTCGCTTCACCTGCGGCGGAACGGTGACCCGCGGGATCAGCGAGCCGAGTGCGCCCGGCCGCGTGCCGCCGGTCTCGTGCGTCAGCCAGATGGCCGCTGCCTGCAGCGTGAAGGCGACGAGCAGCAGCGCATAGATCAGATGCATCGGGAAGGGGCCGTATTGGATCAAGGCGCTGGTGCCGACCGCGCCCACCGCCATGCCGGAAAGCGGTGCGATCGAGTTGACGATCTGTCCCTTTGCCCGGTCGACATCGACGAGCGCCGCTCCGAGCGAGGCGCCGGCGATTCCCGTTGCCAGCCCCTGCACGATCCGTGCTGCGATCAGCCAGCCGGGACCGCTTGCGACGACGAAGAGCGCCATGGCGACGATTTCGAGCACAAGGGCGAAGAAGATTACCGGCTTGCGGCCGAGGTGGTCGGAGATTGAGCCAGCGGTCAGCAGCGCCGCCAGCAGCGCGAAGGCGTAGACCGCGAAAATCACCGTGATCAGCACCGGCGAGACGGAGAAGTTTTCCTGATAGATCCGGTAGAGCGGCGTCGGCGCCGCGGAGGCGCCGAAGAAGGTGGCGAGCGTCAGCGCATGAAGGCCGATCGAGGCGCGCGGCGAATTCTCGGTGGATTTGGCTGCGACGAACATATATAAGCTCCTTAAAGCTAAGCCGTTGCGTTAGCTTATGTAGAGCAGGCATTTCGTAAAAGCAAATTCTTTGCGTTAATAGGTCTGTCAAAGATTTTGAACCATCGGCATCAAGGAGAGAAAGTCGGGTTGCCCGCATGACAGTGAAAGAGAATCTCCGTCCGGGCGGCAGAAGCGCCCGGGTTCAGGCATCGGTGCACAAGGCGGTCCGTGAGCTGATGGCCGAGATGAGCCGCGCCGACGTGACGATCCCCCTGATCGCCGGCAAGGCGGGGGTGACGCCATCGACCATCTATCGCCGCTGGGGCGACCTGCAGGAGCTTTTCGCCGATGTCGCCGTCGATCGGCTGCGCCCGGATATGCAGCCGGTCGATGCCGGCAGTGGCAAGGCCGATCTCGAAGCCTGGGCCGAGCAATATGCCGAGGAAATGTCCTCCGGGCCGGGCCGCGAGATGATCCACGACGTGCTGGCGGCGCAGGCGGGCGCAAATGCCTGCAAATGCGCTGAATTTACCCGCCAGCAGATCGGCGTCATCGCCGAGAGGGCAAAGGCCCGCGGCGAGGTCTTTCCGGATGTTGACCGCGTCATGGACCAGGTCGTGGCGCCGATCATGTACCGCATCCTGTTCGGTGACGTGCCGGATGCAGCGCGCGTGCGCGATCTGGTCGCCCGTGTCATGGGCGCGACGGACTGAGCGGATCTCTTACTCCGCTACTCCGCTACTCCGCGGCTGCGCGCTTGAGGCCGGAAATCTGGGTGATATAGGCGCGCAGTGCCGCCGGGCGCACCGGTTTGTGCTGAACGGTGATGCCGTATCGCTCGGCCTCGCTGCGCACCTCCGGCGTGCGGTCGGCCGTGATCAGCAAAGCGGGAATATCGGCGCCGAACTGCCGGCGCAGATGCAGGATAGCAGCAATACCGGTGCCGTCGCCGAGATGGTAATCGGCGATGACGATATCTGGGGGTCCGTCCCGACCGTCGCTTGATATCACGTCGGCGAGACAATCCAGCGCCGCCACCTCGCAGCCCCAGCCGCTGATCAAGAGCCGCATGCCCTCGAGGATCTTCAGCTCATTGTCGATGCAGAGGATTTTCAGCCCGCTCAGCGGCTGCCCCGGACGGTCGGCGGGCGTGACGGCCACTGTGGCCTCGGCCGGGCGCGAGACGTCGAGCGGCATGGCGATTCGGAATTCCGTGCCCCTGCCATGCGTCGACTGCAGCTCGACCGGATGGTTGAGCACGCGGGCGATGCGGTCGACGATCGAAAGGCCGAGCCCGAGGCCGGAGGCGGTTTTCGCGCCCTCGTCCAGCCGCGCGAATTCCTTGAACACGGTGCGGAATTTCGATGGCGGAATGCCGATGCCGGAATCGATCACCTGGATGATCACCTGGTTGCCGCGCCGCCGCGCGCCGACCAGCACCTTGCCGCTGATCGTGTATTTGATGGCGTTGGAGACGAGGTTCTGCACCAGTCGGCGCAGCAGGTTGGGGTCGGAGCGGACCCTGAGCGACGTCGGCATGACCACCAGCTTCAGCTGTTTTTCGCGGGCGATCGGCGCGAAATCGGTCTCGATACGCTTCAGCAGGTCGGAGAGCGCGACGGAGGCAAGCCGCGGCCGCATGGCGCCGGTATCGAGCCTGGAGATATCGAGCACCGCGCCGAGAATGGTCTCGACCGATTCCAGCGCGGAATCGATGTTGYGCACGATCAGGCTGTTGTCGGATTGCGCCATGCGCTCGACCAGCGCCGAGGAATAGAGCCTGGCGGCATTGAGCGGCTGCAGGATATCGTGGCCGGCGGCGGCAAAAAAGCGTGTCTTGCCGATATTCGCTTCGTCGGCAGCGGCGCGTGCCTCGCCGAGTTCATGGTTGACGCGGGTAAGCTCGGCCGTACGTTCGGCAACGCGCTGCTCCAGAGTCTCATTCGCCTGTTTCAGCGCCTGGTCGGCACTCACGCGCTGGGTGATGTCGGTGAAGGTGGCGACGATGCCCTTGTCSGGCATGGYRTTGGARCGCACYTCGATGATSCGCTCGCCGCCGCCGAGCACCAGCGAAAAGGGTTTGTCGAGCGTCAGGAAATGTCGCACCGTCTGGCTGAGATCGCCGGGCGCGATGTCGCCGCGCTGGCTGAGCGTAGTGACGATATCGGACAGGGGAAAACCGACCTGGCCGGCACTTTCTGGCAGATCCAGCAATTGCCGGAAGCGCCGGTTCCAGATCGTCAGCCGGTTGGAACTGTCGAAGACCGCAATGCCCTGGTCCATCTGCGAAAGTGCTGTCTGCAGCATGTCCTGGTTATATTGCAGTGCCTCGCTCGCCTGGTCGAGCAACCAGGCAGTATCGGAAGAGGCATCCTCGATCTTCTGCAGGATCAACGACAGCACCAGCCGGGCCGAAGACGAGCCGATGGCGCTGCCGAGCAGCTGTTCGCTGAAATGGATGAGCGCCATATCGGCCGGTTGCTCGTCCTCCAGCTTGCGGCCGGAGCTCTGTTCGTAGGTCGTCAACGAGCGCTGCATGCGCTCTTCGCCGAGATAGCGCGAGATCGCCGCCTTGAGATCGCCGACGCTGATGCGGGTCTTCCAGCCGCGCGTGGCAAATTGCGAGCGCGAATGCCGCTTGACGAAGATGCCGGCCTGGATGCGCTCCAGCGGCCTGGCGTTGCGGGTGAGCGAGCCGACAATAAAGAAGGCGGTGTTGACGAGCAGGCTCATCGCTATCGCATTGACCAGCGGATCGGCGTCGGCTGCGGTGAACAACGTCGTCCCGGGAAAGATGAAACCGAGCACGGCGCTCGCCACATAGGAATAATCGGGGCCGCCGAGCGAGGGCAGGAACAGCAGGTAGATCCAGATGACGAAACCGGAGGTAAGCCCGAGGATCGCGCCGCGCGCATTCGCTCGCCGCCAGATCAGCCCGCCGAAGAGTGCCGGGGCGATTTGCGCGATCGCGGCAAAGGAAAGAAGACCGATCGAGGCAAGGCCGGCGGTGCTGTCGGTCGAACGGTAATAGGCGTAGCCGAACAGCAGCACGGCGAAGATGGCGCTGCGGCGGATGTTCAGCAGCGTCTTGGCGAAATTGTCGCGCTGGCTGGCGCGGCCGGCGAGTTTGCGCCTGAGGAAGATCGGCATGATGATGTCGTTCGACACCATGATCGACAGCGCGACGGAATCGACGATGACCATCGCCGTTGCGGCGGAGAAACCGCCAATAAAGATGATCAGCGAAATGACGGGCATCTGGCCGGCAAGCGGAAGCGACAGCATGTAGAAATCGGCATTGCCGCTACCGCCGAAGGTCAGCAGCCCGCCGATCGCCACCGGCAGCACGAAGAGATTGATTGATATGAGATAGGTGGGAAACAGGAAGCCCGCGAGTTTCAGCTGTTTCGGGGTGCGGTTTTCGACAACCGTCACGTGGAATTGCCGCGGCAGCAGGATGATCGCAAAGGCTGACAATAGGATCAGGGTGATCCAGCGGCTGATCGGCGTGTGGTAGCTGAGCGCCGACATGACCAGCTCATTGTCGACGGTCTTGCGCCAGAGATCGGTCGGGCCATCGAAGAGAAACCAGATGACGCAGACGCCGGCCGTCAGGAAGGCGACGAGCTTGACCACCGATTCCATCGAGACGGCGAGGATGAGGCCGTCCTGATGCTCCGTCGCATCCGTATGCCGCGTGCCGAACATGATGGCGAAGCAGGCAAGCACCAGCGTTGCGACGAGCGGCAGGTCGAGGAAATAGAGGTTGCCGCTGCCGATGCCGTAATCGGACGGATTGACCATAGCGCTGACGGTGCTGGAGATCGCCTTGAGCTGCAGCGCAATATAAGGAATGGCGCCGATCAGCGAGATCAATGCGACGATCGTTGCGACCGTCGAGTTCTTGCCGTAGCGGGCGGCGACGAAATCGGCAACCGATGTGAGCTTCTCCGCCTTGGCGAGCTCGATGATACGGCGAAGCAGCGGCATGCCGAGCGTGAAGACCAGGATGGGGCCGATATAGATGCCGGCAAATTCCAGGCCCCGCTGCGCCGCAAGCCCGACGCTGCCGAAATAGGTCCAGGAGGTGCAGTAGATCGCAAGGCTCAGCGCATAGACCACCGGCCATCCGCCTTCCAGCGTGCCCGGGCCGCTTTGCCGGGTGCCCGGGCCGCGGTTCTTGCGGTCGCCATAGCTCGCCACGGCGAAAAGCAGGAGCAGATAGCCGAAGGCAGACGCGAATATGACCCAGCCTGGAAGCATTGACCCTCCGCCGGCGGAAAACCCGCCGGGACCTCCCGCAACATGGGTCAGCTTAAGTTATTTCGAGCACTTTGAGAATTCCCGCCGGTCTAGGCCTTAAGTCAAAGACCGCACGGGGTATCCCCAAATAATTACGATTGCCGATTGATTAATTGCAATGAAGATGTAGCTAATAAAAACAATTGTATCAGAGGGAGACGGATCCGATGCTCAATGAGTTCAAGGCCTTTATCGCCCGCGGCAATGTCATGGATCTTGCGGTCGGCGTTATCATCGGCGGCGCCTTCGGTGGCATCGTCAAATCTCTGGTGGATGACCTCATTATGCCGATCGTCGGCGCCATTTTCGGCGGCTTCGATTTTTCGAATTACTTCTTTCCACTGTCGTCGGCCGTCAACGCGCCGACGCTTGCCGCCGCCCGCGCCCAGGGAGCGGTCTTTGCCTATGGCAGTTTTCTCACCGTGCTCATCAACTTCCTCATTCTCGCCTGGATCATCTTCCTGATGGTCAAGGGCGTGAACACCATGCGTGCCCAGATCGAGCGCCAGGAAAAGGCGGCACCGGAAGAGCTGCCCCCGCCGCCGGCAGACGTTCAGCTGCTGACGGAAATCCGCGATCTTCTCGCCAAGCGCCCGACGGCTTGATCCCGTCCGCTGCGGCCGGGCTCAATCATCACGAAAATCGATAAGCCATCACTGGATGTCATGGGATTTGCCGGTACAAATCCGCTATGAAGGCGGAAACCGGAGATATGCATGTCGATCGTCAGCAGCCTTAGCCCGCGCGCAGTAGCGGCGCCCGAAAGCGGGATCGTCGAAGTCGTCAATTACGCCCGTGGCCGCGAGGGTCTGCTGCCGCTCTGGGTGGGCGAGGGCGATCTGGCGACGCCCGATTTCATCAGCCGGGCGGCGATGGACGCGCTTGCCGCCGGCGAGACCTTCTACACCTGGCAGCGCGGCATTCCGGAGCTTCGCCAGGCGCTGTCGGATTATTACACCAGACATTTCGGAATCCGGCTTCCGGTCGAGCATTTCTACGTCACCGGCTCCGGCATGCAGGCGATCCAGATCGCCGTGCAGGCGCTGACCTCGCCGGGTGACGAACTGGTTTACCTCTCGCCTTCCTGGCCGAACATCGCCGCCGCTCTCGAAATATCCGGTGCGCGCTCCGTTGGTGTCGAGCTGCAGTTCGAAGGTGGTAAATGGGCGGTCGATCTGAACCGCATCGAAACCGCGATCACCCCGAAGACCAAGGGCATCTTCATCAACACGCCGTCGAACCCGACCGGCTGGACCGCAACGAAGCAGGATCTTGGCGATATCCTGGCGCTCGCCCGCCGGCACGATCTCTGGATCATGGCGGATGAAATCTACGCCCGCTACTACTTTGCCGGCGGCCGCGCGCCCTCTTTCCTCAACGTGATGGAAGAGGGCGACAAGGTCATCTTCGTCAATTCCTTCTCGAAGAACTGGTCGATGACCGGCTGGCGCGTCGGCTGGATTGTAGCACCCCCTGAGATGGGCCAGGTGCTCGAAAACCTCATCCAGTATTCGACATCGGGCGTGGCGCAGTTCATGCAGAAGGGCGCCGTCGCAGCCCTTGATCACGGCGACGATTTCGTCGCTGCCAATATCGCCAAGGCGGCCCGCTCCCGCGATATCCTCTGCGATGCGCTTGTCGCCACCAACCGCGTCGAGACGCTGAAGCCGGACGGCGCGATCTACGCCTTCCTGAAGATCGACGGCGTCGCTGACAGCCGCAGGGCAGCGCTCGACATCGTCGACAAGACAGGCGTCGGCCTCGCTCCCGGAACGGCCTTCGGCCGAGGCGGCGAACTCTTCCTGCGCGCCTGCTTCCTGCGCGACCCCGCGCAGGTGGCGACCGCGGCCGGGCGTCTCTGCGATTATATCCTCAAGCTCTGAGAAGCGCTGGCCGCAAGAGATATCGTGGCGTCGGCCAAGTCGATTTTGTGCCGGAATCGCCGGATCGATAAAACTCTAGCAAAGCCCGAAATCGGCCTCTAACCACGACTCCAAACATACCCGTTCAAAGGCCTTCCAATGGCCGTTCGATAAGAAAATTGGAAAGAAAAACCGGCGCCTGATGCCCCTGCTTATAAAAACGAAAGCAGGGACGCGGGACATGGCGGTTTTGGTGACGGGCGGGGCCGGGTATATCGGCAGTCACATGGTGTGGGCGCTGCTCGATGCGGGCGAGGATGTGGTCGTGCTCGACCGTCTCTCCACGGGCTTTCGCTGGGCCGTGGCGCCGGCGGCGCGTTTCTATCTCGGCGACATTGCCGATCCCGACATATTGAAAAAGGTCTTCATCGAAAACGACATCGAGGCGATCATCCATTTCGCCGGCTCCGCCGTCGTTCCGGTCTCGGTCGCAGATCCGCTCTCCTATTACGACAACAATTCCGGCAAGACCCGGGCGCTGCTGAGCGCTTCGGTCAAGGCCGGTATCCGCAACTTCGTCTTCTCTTCGACGGCAGCCGTCTACGGTCAGCAAAAGACCGACCTGCCGGTGAAGGAGACGGCCCCTCTCAATCCGGAAAATCCTTACGGCCAGTCGAAGCTGATGACCGAATTCATGCTGCGCGATGCCGCCGCCGCCTATGATTTCAACTATGTCGCGCTTCGCTACTTCAACGTCGCCGGCGCCGACCCGCATCATCGCGCCGGCCAGTCGACTTCAGGCGCCACGCACCTCATCAAGGTCGCCTGCGAGGCAGCACTCGGCAGGCGCGACAGCGTCAATGTCTACGGCATCGATTATCCCACCCATGACGGCACCGGCGTTCGCGACTACATCCATGTCAGCGATCTCACGGATGCGCATCTGAAAGCGCTGCAGCACCTGCGCAGGGACAAGGGCTCGCTCGTTGCCAATTGCGGTTATGGCAGCGGCTATTCGGTGCTCGACGTGCTGAACATGGTCACCCGCCTGCACGGGCATTCCTTCAAGATCCACATGGCGCCGCGGCGCGCCGGCGATTCGGCAAGCGTCGTCGCCGATGCTTCGCTCGCCCGCCAGGTGCTCGACTGGAAGCCCAGATACGATTCGCTGGAAACCATCGTCCAGAGCTCGCTCGATTGGGAACTGTTCCTGTCGAACAAGAGCGTCGACGACCTGCATAGCATCCACCGGGCACTGGCCGCCGCTTCTTTCTAGAGCACGTCCAGCAAAAGTGCGCAGCGCTTCAGGCGCCTGATGCAATAGCCTGTTTATCATCCCCGCGGCTGCGGGGCCGCATGCCGTCACGTGAATAAGGAAAATCAACCTTTGTCTGGCTGGCTCTGGCCAACGGAAAAGAGACGATGAAGAACTTTCTGGCCTCATTGCAGCTGCAAAAAGACAATCCGACGCTTCTGCTGGCGCAGTTCCGGGCCCTGTCGTCGCAGATACCCATTCTCTATGTCCTGCTGATCATCAACGCCCTTGCAGTGGCGATCACCCACCTCAAATCCGCCCCCCTTTGGCTCTCGCTCTACATTCCTGTGACCTTGAGCGTCGTCTGTGTCTTCCGTCTCTGCTGGTGGGAGATCCGCGGCAAGGAAGATGTGACCGCCGAGCGGGCCTACAGGCTGATGAAGCTCACGATATCAGGGGCCGGTATCCTGACCGTCGCTTTCGGCGGCTGGGCGATTGCGCTTTACCAGTATGGCGATGCCTCCCAGCAGGGCCAGATCGCCTATTTCCTCGTTGTGACCGGCATTTCCTGCATCTTTTGCCTGATGCATCTGCCGATGGCGGCGGCGCTGACCACGGTCATCACCTTCTCGGCCATGGTCGCGACCTTCATGTTTTCGGGCAATCCCGTTTTCGTCGCGACGGCCGTCAGCGGTCTCTTCCTGATCCTGCCCTTCCTCCGGGTGATCAACAGCTATTTCCAGAATTTCGTCGGTCTCGTGCAATTGACCGAGGAACTGAAGCAGAAGCAGGCGGAAGCCGAGGAGCTGAACCTCGTCAACAGCCGCAACGCCCTGCATGACCAGCTGACCGGCCTTGCCAATCGCCGCAGCTTCTTTCTCTCGCTGGAAAAACGGCTGCAGAAGGATTCGTCTGCGCCGCCCGTCCTCGGCATTCTCGATCTCGATGGCTTCAAGCCGGTCAACGATGTCTTCGGCCATGCCGCCGGCGATCTCGTGCTCAAGGAGACGGCCCGCCGCTTCGTCGCGCTGGTCGGCGAAGAGGGCATCGTCTCCCGTCTCGGCGGTGATGAGTTCGGGATCATCTTTCCCTGCTCAATGACACGCCAGGCGATCGCCGATCTCGGCCAGGCGCTCTGTGCTGCCGTCCGCGACCCTTTCGAAATCCCCGACGGCTCGGTCCGCGTCTTCGGCTCCTGCGGCATAGTCTATCCCGATATCGGCGCATACACCGCCGAGGATCTCTACGAGAAAGCGGATTTCGCCCTCTACCAGGTCAAGAGCAAGCGCAGCAGCGGCGTCGAATTCTTCTCGGCCGACCACGAGAAGATTCTGACGCAGCGCCACCTGATCGAACTCGAACTGCAGGCGAACGATTTCGCCAAGGAATTGAAACTCGACTATCAGCCGATCGTCGAATTGAGGAGCGGCCGCGTCGTCGCTTACGAGGCGCTTGCCCGCTGGGACAGCGCCCGCTTCGGCCGCATCAGTCCGGACGCCTTCATTCCGGCTGCTGAGCGCACGGCCGTCATCGGCCGCATAACCCGCATCCTCTTCGCCAAGGCGCTCGAAGCGCTGGCGATCATTCCACGGCATCTCAGGCTGTCCTTCAATCTCTCGGCGCGCGATATCTGCGACCACGAAACCTCGATGGCGCTGCTGGCCATGATCACCCGCTCCGGCATCGATCCCAGGCGCATCGAATTCGAGATCACCGAGACGGCGCTGCTCTCCGATTTCGACACCGCCGACCAGGTGATATCAATGCTGCGCGCTGCCGGAATCTCGATCGCGCTTGATGATTTCGGCACCGGCTATTCGAGCCTCAGCCATATTCATCGTCTCGCCTTCGACAAGCTGAAGATCGACAAGTCCTTCGTGATGAATTTCGATCGTGACGCCCGTTGCATGAACATCACCCGCTCGGTCGCCAATCTCTGCCAGAATCTCGGCATCGCCTCCGTCGCCGAAGGCGTCGAAAGCGAAGAGATCGCCGAGGGATTGAAGGCGATGGGCGTACGTCTGGCGCAGGGCTATCATTTCTCGCGGCCGCTGCCGCTGGAACTTGCCATCGACTACGCCGCCCGGTGCGAAGCTGCAGCCTCCGCCCGCAATTCGCTGTCTGCCTGAGCCGACCTTAAATCGACTGGAGCGATCCGTCATCGTCGTCTATTCATGGTCGTAATAGATGAGGTGAACATGCAGGACAACGAACGGCAAGACGAAGTCATCATTGAACGGCGGGGTACCGCAGGCATCATCCGGCTCAACCGGCCGCGAGCACTGAACAGCCTGACGTTGCCGATGATCCGCACGATCACCGCGGCCCTTCACGACTTTGCCGGTGATCCCGAGGTGGCAAGCGTCGTGATGGTGGGGGAGGGCGAACGCGGCTTCTGCGCCGGCGGCGATATCCGCGCCCTGCATGAGAGCGCCCGCGCCGGCGATGGCCTGGCGGCAAGCTTCTGGCGCGAGGAATTCCGCCTCAACCATCTGATTGCCGCCTATCCCAAACCCTATGTCGCGCTGATGGACGGCATCACCATGGGCGGCGGCGTCGGCCTGTCGTCGCACGGCCGCCACCGCATCGTCACCGAGCGCACGCGGCTGGCCATGCCCGAAACCGGCATCGGCTATGTCCCGGATGTCGGCGCCACCTGGCTGCTGCCACGTGCGCCGGGTGAGGCCGGAACATGGCTCGGTCTCACAGGGCTCGATATTGGTGCGGCCGATGCGATCCACGCTGGGCTTGCCGACCGTCAGATCGCGTCGTCGCGGCTCGGCGAGGTGATCGATGCTCTCTCGGGCCTGCCGCGCGGCAGTTCATCCGGCGATGTCGATGCCGTGCTGCAGGCGCTTTCGGAGCCTCAGGGAGAAGGCCGGCTCAAGCAGAACGCGGCGATGGTCGATCGCGCATTTCGGTTCGACAGCGTCGAGGAGATCCTGGCAGCACTCGCCGAGGAGGAGGGCGAATTCGCCGTCGAGACGCGCCGGGTGCTGCTGACGCGTTCACCGACCAGCCTGAAGCTCGCTTTGCGGCTGCTGAGAGCCGGCCGCCGCAGCGCCTCGCTTGCCGAATGCCTCGGCCGTGAACTCGGCGCCTGTCTGCAGATGCTTGATAATCCCGATTTCTTCGAGGGCATCCGCGCTGCCGTCATCGACAAGGACCGCAACCCGAAATGGTCGCCGGCGTCAGTCGAGGCTGTGGAGTCCGCAAGGGTCGAGCATTTCCTGAAACCGGCCGAGCCGCCGCTTTCACTCTGAACTCTATCCAGTTATCGCCACATGCCGCGCATGCGGGCGCCGACATCGATGCGCACCTGTCGCGCCTGCGCTTGAGCGGCCTCCGATTTCCCCTGCGGCCAGCTGCAGGCTTCGAAGAACTGCAGCAGGGTCGCGGGAATGAAGCGGCTGCGTGAGGCATAGACATGCCGGTCGCCCTGTGAGTTCTGCCCATAGGTGAAGAAGCGTTGCGGCACGACGAGGTCGAGACCATCCCTGGCGCGCGTCATCGCGACATAGAGCAGCCGGCGTTCCTCCTCGATTTCGGCGGTGGTGCCGACAGCGAGATCGTTCGGGATGCAGCCGTCGACGACGTTCAGCATGAACACCTTCGTCCATTCCTGGCCCTTGGCGGAATGGATGGTGGAAAGGATGAGATAGTCCTCGTCGAGAAGCGGCACGCCCGCCTGGTCGCTGGTCGCATCCGGCGGATCGAGGGTGAGTTCGGTCAGAAAGCGCTCGCGCGAGGCGTAACCGCTGCCGATCTGCTCGAGCTGCAGCAGATCGGCCTGCCGCGTCGTTGCGTCCTCATGAAGCCGTTCCAGATGCGGCGCGTACCATTGCCGCGCCAGGCCGATTTCCGCCGGCCAGCCGGCCTTGCCCGACTTCAACTCCTGCAGCATGGCAACGAAATCAGTCCAGTCCTCGCCGGAGCGCGGCGGCGCCGGCATGGCGGCAAGAGCAGAGATCGGGCTGGCATCCTCGGCCATCAGGTCGAGCGCCTTTTGCGCCGTGGACGGCCCGACACCCGGCAGGATCTGCATCAGCCGGAAGCCCGCCACCCGGTCGCGCGGGTTCTGCGCGAAGCGAAGGACGGCCAGCATGTCCTTCACATGCGCGCTGTCGAGAAACTTCAGCCCGCCGAACTTGACGAAGGGAATATTGCGCCGGGTCAGCTCGACCTCCAGCGGCCCGCTGTGATGCGAGGTGCGGAAGAGCACGGCTTGCTGCTTGAGCGTGAGGCCTTCCTCGCGGTTATCGAGCACCATGTCGGTGATATACCGCGCCTGCTCGGCCTCGTCGCGCACCGTGACCAGGCGCGGCCGCTCGGATGATTGCCGCTCGGTCCAGAGGTTCTTGGTGAAGCGCTCCGAGGCGAGATCGATGACGGCGTTGGCGGCGGCGAGGATCGGCTGCGTCGAGCGGTAGTTGCGGTCGAGCGTGACGATATTGGCGGCCGGGCTGAAGGCGGCGGGAAAATCGAGAATATTGCGTATTGTCGCGGCACGGAAGGAATAGATCGATTGCGCGTCGTCGCCGACGACGGTCAGCCCCTGGCCCTGGGGCTTCAGCGCCAGCAGGATCGAGGCCTGCAGCCGGTTGGTGTCCTGATATTCGTCGACCAGCACATGGTCGAAGCGGCTGCCGATATCCTCGGCAATGACAGTCTCGCCGACCATCTGCGCCCAGTAGAGCAGCAGATCG
This sequence comes from Rhizobium sp. 01N447_2, assembly GCF_056399245.1. NCBI lineage: Bacteria > Pseudomonadati > Pseudomonadota > Alphaproteobacteria > Hyphomicrobiales > Rhizobiaceae > Rhizobium > Rhizobium sp. 01N447_2. The sequence goes on along the minus strand of NZ_JBFTQY010000060.1, from coordinate 3,627 downwards.
TCGTAATCGAGCACATTCTGGCTCTGCTTGGCCTCGACATAGCTGGCGAAAAGTTCGCGCAGCTGTTTCTCCCACGTCGCGCACCAGGGAAAGACGTCGCGCAGCACGAGGTCGAGCGCGGTTTCCGAATTCACCGCCCTGGAATAGATGGCAAGGCAGGTGCCCTTTGTGGGAAAACGGCTTTCCGTCTTCGAGAAGCCGAGGTCGTGCCGGATCAGGTTCATCAGATCGGCGCTGTCTTCGCGGTCGTGGATGGTAAACCCTGGATCGAGACCGATCTGCTCCGCATAATCGCGCAACAGCCGCGCGCCGATGCCGTGGAAGGTGCCGGACCAGGAAAGCGCATCCGCCATGACGCCGGCATTCGCACCAAGCACATCGCGGCAGATGCGCTCGACACGCCTCGCCATCTCGGCGGCGGCCCGGCGCGAAAAGGTCATCAGCAGGATGCGGCGGGGATCGGCGCCTTTGACGATGAGATGGGCGACCCGATGCGCCAAGGTGTTCGTCTTGCCGGAGCCGGCGCCGGCAATGACCAGCAGCGGCCCGGCAATATGGCTGCCGTCGATGAGCGTGCCGTGCTCGACGGCCATGCGCTGCTGCGGATTGAGCTTTTCGAGATACATCCAGCCGTCCGGTCGGGCTCCCGCAGAATCACTGGGGAAAGATTAGATGTTCCTTGAATGTTCGCGATTGCCGTCCCTGTCAAGCGATCTGGCGCGCGAGCAACACCTCAGTCGGGGAAATCCGGACCGATCTCGCGCCGAACCAGCTTCAGGCTGCGGTCGGGCTGAAGAATATAGGTTTCCTCCACGCGCTGTCCCGCCCCGTTGTAGAACTGGTTGTAGACGGCGCTGCCGACCGGCGACTTGGTGAGCTTCGTTCGCGGCTGGCCGCCATAGGTAATGCTGCCGGGAATGGGTTCCAGCGCCTGCGTATCGGCCGCGGAGCAGCCGGCAAGCATTGCCCCGGCAAACAAGGCAGGCAAAAGCGCTTTCATCGTCATCATCCCTCTCAGACTGCCGCCAGATATGGAAGCCGCGGCGCCTTTCGCCAAGGGGTGCCCATGCCACCGCGCAAGTATCGCTGTCGAACAGGCTCTTCTTTTCCGGGGGACGCAACGAAATGCGTCGCAGCGGCGTTAACAGACATCAACCAACATCAGGAAACGTTCACGGTGCTCGGCTTTCCAGCATTCACGGGGCATGGCGAGCCCGGCCGGCAGGGCCACAGCGATGCCGCGACGCGCGCATCGGTGGAGAGCGCCCTTCATGCCGCCGCCGATGTCGAATCCGGCGAAATCACCGTCAGCATATCGGGCTCCTATGTCATCCTGGAGGGTTTCGTGCGCCGGCGGGGCGATGTCGAGCGGGCGATCGAGATCGCCGAGGGCGTCGTCGGCCGAGGCTATGTGCGTGGTCGCCTGCTGCGACGCTAATGTATGTCGCCTAAAAGTGTGCAGCGGTTTTAGGACAACGACATGCATCAAATAAAAGTCCGGTGCCGGGCTCGCGCGCATGTCTTTGCGATGCATGAAGGGAACCAAAATGCTCTCTCGCGTGTTGAAAGGCCGGACCTAAACGCTGGAGACTCTCATGCAGCTGCTTCCTCGCCTCTGGGCAACGACCTTGATAGTGGGTTGCGGTGTCTTTGCCGGCTCCGCGCATGCCTCGCTGGAAACCGGCACGAATTATTCCGCTTTGCCGAAGGACCAGATCGCCCTCAACGAATATACCGGGACCGTCGCCTGCACGCCGGCAGAGCCTCAGTATTTGCCGTCCTTCATCCGCGCATCGGATGGCACCATCATCGGTGTCGGTTATATCGAAGTGGAGAGTGAGGGCGGCGCGGACTGCTGAGGCGTCCGCTTTGCTCGGACGAGGCTCGCCTGCGTTTCCGCAGAGGTGACGAGCCTCTAACCATCATCATGATGGCTGGTCGTCTTCTATGGATGCACCTGTACCAGGCGCAACGCCTTTGCACCGAAACCCGGACGCACTTGTTGCAGGGTTAAGCTAAAATAAAAGCATTGTCCCGTTCCGGCACGCTTGCGCGCCCAGAAGGCGAAAATCGCCCGAAATTCCTTGCCGAACTGCTAATGCAGCTTCAGCTTCGCCTCTTCGGCTGCCGCCAGGAACTCGGCTCTTGCTTCTTCCACGCTCTTGCGCCCGTCGAGCGCCGCCCGGCAGGTACTGCGAGCCTTGATGTAACGAAGCCCGCGCATACTCGGCCAGAGATCCGCCAGACACTTCAGCGCATCGAACGGACCATTGACCGTTCGCGCATCGGCATCTTCGAAACCAACCTTGACCGGGCTGTTCCATCTTTCAGTTGCCATCGACGCTCCTCCACGATTTTCGACAGAAACGAAGCGCCTCTCATTCCTCCGGGGAGACGCCGCCATGATCGCCATTCTAGCGTGATTTTCACGGTCAACAATGGTGAATCGTTGGTTGCTGATGAGGCGAAATGTCAGATTGCGGGTGAGGTTGCGTGCGCACGCACGCCAAGAGGAATTTTTATCGGTCGCAAATAAGTTGTATAGCGCCGGCGCGCTGCCATCGCTACCATGTTCGGCAGGCTGAGGGCTCGACATGCGGTTAGATCGACAATTGATCCAGGCTGCTTTTCTCTGTGGAGCGCTGGCAATGCCGGCCCTCGCCGGCGGCACGGCGCCGTCTGCTGAAGACGCTTTCTTCGCGCGTCTCTCCATCGAGGCCATCCCAAGACTGCAGCGGGAATATTTACGGGCGACCCTGCCTCGGCACGGTGAAGGGACGGCGATCGACCTCACTTCCCGTTTCATGTCGGAGAATGCGCCTCGTTGGTATATCGAAGGCATTGATGATGGAGTGTCCCCGCGACCCCACGCGCCGATTCCAGGCGAAGAAATGGTGGTAACCGGAGAACTGTTCGAACTGTGGCAGTTATCCCCGTTCATACCTTATCATCTCGAAGTAAGCGAGCTTCCCGATTGCGCTGCGTGGCTATCCGGTTCATGCGGATGGCTGCCCCTCACCCTAACCCTCTCCCCGTAAAAACGGGGCGAGGGGACGTGCCCTGCGAGAGGTGAGCGGGTGACGGAGAGGTTGCGGCATATCCCCTTCGCCCCGTTTACGGGGAGAGCGACTGTCTTGTTTGTCAAGCGGTTTGCCATGGTCGTCCGTCCCTGATGATGGCGTTGAGGATGGTGAGTAGCTTGCGCATGGTTGCGACGGTGGCGACGATCTTGGGCTTGCCGGCCGCGACCAGCCTGTCGCGGAAGGCCTTGAGGTCGGGGTTGTATCGGCTGGCGACGAGGGCGGCCATGAATAGGACGGCGCGTACCTTGCCGCGGCCGCCGCCGATGAAGCTCTTGCCTTTCCATTTTCCCGACTGCCGCGTCCATGGGGCAAGACCAGCCAGCGAGGCGATCTGGCGCCGGTCGAGGCTGCCGAGCTCGGGCAGTTCGGCCAGCAGCGTGCGCGCTGTCGTCGCTCCGACACCCGGCACCGAGGTCAACAGCGCCTCGCGCACCCGCCAGACCGGCGACTTGCGGATATGGCTGTCGAGATCGGCATCGAGGCTTTCGAGCTCGCGCCGCAAGGCTGTCAGCAGGCGCTTGATGCTTTTCTGCGCCTGCTTTGC
>NZ_JBFTQY010000059.1:0-40605 GCF_056399245.1 Rhizobium sp. 01N447_2 | reverse complement strand
GGAATATTATTGAACGCACCTTCTGCCGCCTGAAGKATTGGAGGCGCATCGCAACACGATACGACAAGCTTATGATCAACTTCGAGGCAACTTGCTACATCGCTGCTCTCGTCATTTGGTGGGCATGATTGAGTCTGGAGCCTAGGCCGCGGCTCTCKAGATCGATACGCAGCAGCCGGAGGCTTCGAGCGCCTGGCTGGCGACGTCGAGGAACAGGCGACGGAACCAGCGCGCCCGGCCGTCGGCCTGGTCGACGCGGCGATAGAGCATGGTTACGGGATCGGCCGGCAGCGAAAGCGGCGGCTCGCAGATCGTCAGCCCATGCAACTGCGCCATGCAGCGGCCGATCGACTCCGGCACGGTGGCGATGGCCGGCATGGCCCGCAGCGCCGTCGGCAAGGCGGAAAAGCGCGGTACCGTCGCCACCACCTGTCTGACGTGGCCGGTGCGGCTCAGCGCGATGTCGATGCTGGTCGCGGCATTGCCTTCGAACGAGACCGTGACATGCGCGACATTGGCAAAATCCTTGAGGCTCAGCGGCGCCTTTAGCCGGAGTTGAGCTTCGTCATAAATGCAGATCGAGGCCTGGTCGAACAGCGGCGCACGAATGTGCCAGGAGGCCGGTTCGTCGTGCACGGAGACGCTGAAGTCGAAGACGCCCTCGTCCAACCGGCGCGCGGCATCGCGTTTCTCGGAGGCGACGCCGATCAGCCGGGCGCCGGGTGAAAGCTGGAGAAGACGGGCGGCAAGCGGGCCGAAGAAGGCCGATTCGAGATTGTCACACATGCCGATGCGGAACTCGCCCTGCCAGCTTGCCGGATCGAATTCGGCCTGCGGGCGGATGGCGCGCTCGATGCCCGACAGCGCATCCTCGATCGCCGGGGCGATGGAAAGAGCGCGCGGCGTCGGCTGCAGGCCGCGGCCGACACGCACGAACAATTCGTCGTCCAGCGCCTCGCGCAGGCGCCGCAAAGCGGCCGACAGGCCCGGCTGGCCGAGCAGCAGCCGTTCGGCGGCACGACTGACGTTGCGCTCCTGCATCAGCACCGAAAAGGCCAACAGGAGATTGAGGTCGATCTTGCGAAGAGTGGCATCATTCATCATCGTCAGTAATACCTGGCATGGCTACTATCAATTTGCAATAGGAAAGGAAGCTGTACATTTTCTCGTTCCCTGCCGCCCGGCAACCTCCCCGATGAGGCGGCAGCAAAGAAGGAAAGATTTCGATGACTCTTTCCAAATCGCCAAGCGGGGCGGGGCTGGCATTGCTGCTGCTCTGCGCCGCCAATTTTCTCGACGCCATGGACGTCTCCACCATCGGCGTTGCCTTGCCTGCCATCCAGGCCGAACTCGGCATGGAGGCGACCTCGCTGCAATGGGCCGTCAGCGCCTATGTGCTCGGCTATGGCGGCTTCCTGCTGCTCGGCGGCCGGGTCGCCGACGTCTTCGGCCATCGCCGCGTCTTCCTCTGGTCGCTGGCGATCTTTGCCGCCGCCAGCATCGCCGGCGGTTTCGTCGATAGCGGGCCGACACTGATCGCCGCCCGCTTGATCAAGGGCATTGCCGCCGCCTTCACGGCGCCAGCGGCCCTTGCGCTGCTGCTCTCCGTCTTCGGCGAGGGAACCGCGCGGGCAAGGGCGCTCGGTGTCTTCTCCTCCACCGGCGCCGCCGGCTTCGTGCTCGGCATGGTGCTCGGCGGTGCCGCGACGATCTTCAGCTGGCGGGCGACACTCGTCATGGGCGCGCCCGTCGCCATCCTGACGCTCGTTCTGGCGCCGCTGGTGCTGCCCGCCGACCCGAAAAGGGCGGGACCGAGACCTGCCTTCGACTGGGCCGGCGCGCTGACGATTACGCCCGGCCTGTTGCTCTTCGTCTTCGGCATCACCAATGCCGCGGCCGCCGGCTGGCAGGCGTTCCCGACCTGGGGTTCGCTCGCCGCGTCGCTGGTGCTGATCCTGCTCTTCCTCGTGGTCGAAGCGCGCCATGCCGATCCGATGGTGCCGCTCGGCATGTTCCGCCGCGCCAAGCTCCGGCATGCCAATGCGATCGCCGCCCTCTTCCAGGGTGCCTATGTCGGCTTCCAGTTTCTGGCGACGCTCTACTATCAGAACGTCATCGGCTGGTCGGCCTTCACGACGGGCTTCTGCTTCGCCCTCGGCGGTGTCTTCGTGATGTTCCTGGCGCCACGTTTTGCGACGGTCGCGCAAAATCGCGGTGCTACCCGGCTGATGGCAGTGGGTGTCGGCCTGCAGGCCTTCAGCTACATCTTCTGGGTGACTGCACTCGGACATGTCGATCCGATCCTGCTCGTCGTGTTCTCGCAGATCCCGCTCGGCCTCGGTTACGCCCTGACCTACCCCTCGGTGCAGGTTGCGGCCCTTTCCGATGTGGAGGATGACAAGGCGGGGCTCGCCTCCGGGCTACTCTTCGCCTCCTTCCAGATCGGCGGCGGCATCGTGCTTGCGGCCGCCTCGGCGGTCTTCGCCGCCGCACCGCATTTCGGCTGGAACCCCTATGTCGCCGGCATCGCTTTCGTGGCATCGCTTGCGGTGGCGATCACGCTGCTTGCAGCCGCCGGTCCGCGGACATCGGCCGCCCGGAGGCCTACCTATCAAGCGGCGGAATGATCCTCACAGCCCGCACTCTGACCGGTGCGGGCTGCTCATGAACCGGAGCTAAATCTGCGGCAAGAATCCCGTTGCGTTGCCTGGGCGAAAGGCGCATGGTCGCAACTTCGGCAGCCATTGAACGGGCGCTGCCGACTGAGGATCTTGGTATCCTCGCCCCGATGAAAGGAGGACCGATGTCTTCCACTTCCGAAAAATCGCATCTGACCTCATCCGATCTCGACATGCTTCAGGGCGTGCTCGACGACGCCGGTTACGACGCCAGAATCCTGATCGACGACGAAAGGGTCTTCAACGTCGCGGCCGTGCTGCTGATCAGGCTGTTCGAGGAGGGCGTCACCTCTCCGGCCCTGCTCTCGCTGGCGCTCGAACACCATTTCGGCAAGCTGAAGACGCCGCCGAAACCGGTAACCCCCGTCTTTAACCGATATGCGATACAAGGATTGCCCCGCGAAGACGCGCCGGCAAGAGCGCCGCGGGTCTTTTCAGACGCGCTAAGGACGCTCTAACACTTTGAGTTTGCGCGTAATCCATTCGGAAATCGATTCCGATTTCGGGGTTATGCGCTAGCGGCAAGCGAGCCGCTCGGCTCCGAAGGATTATTGTGCGGAAAACCCTCTTGCTTTGTATCTGCGTCGCAGCGGCCGGTTATTTCGGATGGGTGCAGTTCGGGGCTTACCAACAACGGCAGCAAGCTAGGGATTTTGCCAACATCGACAGGGAGCGCCGGGTGGCGCTCCTGGAAATCGATGGCTGCCAGGCGCAAGTGGATATGCTTTTGTCGATGACAGACCGCCTGCTCAAGGCCGGCGGCATGCTGGTACCGCTCGATATCGGACGGGACATAGAACTCTGTTTGGCCCGCGGCATCATGTCGACATCGGGCCGATCGGAGATGGAAAGAACGAAGCTGATCCGCCTGTTTCCCTTAGAATAGGATGTCGTCCGAAAACCGCTGACACTTTTCGGCATCATGCTCTTGCGGATTGAACCCTGTGGAAATATGGCTTTCCTGCGGCGGTGGCCTTAATGGCGACTCAATTTTACGCTAAGAGGATGGCTCGCTGATTTGGCCGATGCGGCATTTGCGGTGACCGGAGTTCCGGCCCGCCATTTTCCCGATCGCGAAAGCATGGTGACGTCCCGTCTCAACGTCGGGTTTGGCTTTCGGTGACCTCTCCGGTCATCCGCCTCCAGACTGCGATGCGGTTTCAGCAGGCATCATTTTCATTCCATCCCTGCGGCCCGGTGTTGTCGGGTTGCCCCTCATGACGATCCCGCGATCTCTGATCGCGACCGACAAGCGGGGCGAATACCACGCAGGCTGCGGCTTTCAATTTCGATCTAAAGGGAGATTTTATCGATGGCAAAAGGACAAGTAAGAAGCAATCGCGAGGTCCGGAAGCCGAAGAAGGACAAGCAGGCAGCGAAGGTGGAAAGCACATTCGCCAATCAGATGAAGACGGCGACCAAAACCGCCCCGCAGGGCAGTGCTCCAAAGAAATAGAACCTCTTATCGAGCCCCCGCTCCGCCCCCCGTGCGCATAACAGCGCAAGTGATAGCGCGTCTTGTCGAACGCGCCGCGCTCCGGCGTGACACCATCACCCATTGACATGTTTTCAGAAAAACAGGAATTGCTTCAACCATGACCACTCTTCATACGATGTACCACTTCGACTATCCGCTCTTCCTCATTCGCTCGGCCGTGGTGATTGCACTCGGCTTTTCGGCGATCGTCGCCTTTCACGGCGTCACTCTGTGATCGAATCTGCGCGCCGCAGCGAGTGCGAGGAAATCCAAGTGGCCCCTTTGGGCGAGCCCGGCGACAACCCGGAGCGATCCGAAAACCCGGATCGATCCGCAGAGCAAGCCGAGCTTTTCGCTGAAAAACGCTGGCTGAAAATCCTTGCCGGATATCGCCAGCCACGAGCCGGACGCAGCGCTTTCGAGCTTGTCGTCACCGTCGTCCCTTTCGCGCTGTTCTGGGCTACCGCATGGGCGGCGGTTCATTACAGCTTCTGGCCCGGCCTGATCCTCGTCCTTCCCGCCGCCGCCTTCCTGCTCCGGCTGTTCATGATCCAGCATGATTGCGGCCACGGCTCGTTTTTCGCCCGTCGCCGCGTCGACGACTGGGTTGGACGCACGATCGGCATCCTGACGCTGACGCCCTACGACTATTGGCGCCGGGCGCATGCGGAACACCACGCCTCGGCTGGAAACCTGGACGAACGCGGCGTTGGCGACATCGAAACGCTGACGATCGCCGAATATAACGCGCTGTCGCGCTGGGGCCGGCTCGGCTACCGGCTCTACCGGCACCCGATCGTGATGTTCGGGATCGGACCGGCATGGCTGTTCCTCTTCAAGCAGCGCCTGCCTTTCGGCATGATGCGCTCCGGCGCCCTGCCCTGGGTCTCGACCATGGCGACCAATCTTGCCATCGCACTGGTCGCCGCGCTGCTGATCTGGGCGGTCGGGATCGTCCCCTTTTTACTGGTGCATCTGCCGACCGTTCTTCTGGCAGGTGCTGCCGGCGTCTGGTTGTTCTATGTGCAGCATCAATTCGAGGAAACACATTGGTCGAAGAAGCCGGACTGGCAGTTCCAGCATGCGGCCCTCCACGGTGCCTCGCATTACGACTTGCCGCCAGTGCTGCGCTGGATCACCGGCAATATCGGCATCCACCACGTGCATCATCTGTCGAGCCGGGTGCCCTACTACCGGCTGCCGGAGGTGCTGCGAGACCATCCTGAGCTTGCCGATATGGGCCGCATCACGCTCATGGAAAGCCTGCGTTGCGTCAAGCTGGTGCTGTGGGACGAACAGACGAAGCGACTGGTCTCGTTTCGCGACGCAGCGCGGCTTGCCACAGCACGATAATGGGGCGTTAGAGCGGTTCAGCTTTTCACCGAAGCACAGAACCGCCCTAACCTTTTGCCTGCATCCAATTCCAGGGAAAGCCCCTCTTTCCCTGGAATTGTTTAGCGATAGCCTGTCACATCCGCCGGCCTGCCCGGATCCTGCACTTCCACCATGTAGCGCCAGCAATCCGGCCGCGAACCGTCGATATCGTCGAAGCCATAGGTCTTGGCCACTCCGCCGCTCGACAGCGACTGGCCGTTCCAGCGGGCGCGATCGGGATCGGCGGCGATGGCCGCAACGGCGCGGCCGACGAAATGCGGGGTTTCGGAAATGGCGAAATGCGGCTGTATCTTCGTCGCCTCGCGCCAGTTCTCCTCACGGACACCGTAGGCATCCAGCATCATTTCGGAGCGCAACCAGCCAGGCGTGATCGAAACGGCGGTGGCGCCGTGTTTTTCCAAATCTTGCGCATGCGCCCAGGCCATGCGGGTGACACCCGTTTTGACAAGGTCGTAAAAGGGCGAAAGCCGGTAATGCGTGGCATTGTAATCAGCCGTGCCGTCGGTCATCTCCACCAGCAGCCCGCCGGGCCGCTCGATCATCAGCGGCAGGGCGTAATGGGCGGTAATCAGATGCGTCTCGATGCCGAGCCGCAGCATGCGCAGGCCGTTGTCCAGCGAATGCTCCCAGACGGACTTGTCCCATTCGAACAGTTTCTCGCCGCCCCAGATGTCGTTGACGAGAATATCGAGTCGGCCGGCCTCGCCGCGGATGCGGGCGACCAGCGCCTCGACCTGTTCCTCGACGAGATGGTCCACTTGCACGGCAATGCCCCTGCCGCCTGCTGACGTCACCAGCTCGGCCGTCTCCTCGATCGTCTCCGGCCTGATATATTCGGATTGCTGCGCTCGCGTCGTGCGCCCCGTCACGTAAACGGTGGCGCCGGCGGCGCCGAGTYCCACTGCGATGCCGCGGCCGGCGCCGCGCGTAGCACCCGCCACCAAGGCCACTTTCTCCCGCAAGTTCGCTGTCACTTCTCCATCCTCCACGCTAGAACGGCCTTTACGCCGTCATGGAAACGCCCAGGTTTAACTCTTTGTTTTTGCGCAATTCCGGACAGAAAACGCTTCCCACTTGTCCTGGAATTGCTCCGGCTGGCGCTCCTTGTTTATAAACGAATGATCGTTTACATTCACGGCGAATGCAAGAGGAATTTCATGCCGCGCCACCGCACACTTTCCGATGAACAGCTTCTCGCCATGGTGCTGGCGCTGATCCAGGCCGAGGGGCCGGATGCGGCAACCTTTGCGGCGGTAGCGAAAGCGAGCGGACTTTCCGGCTCGACGCTGGTGCAGCGTTTCGCCACGAAGGCGGCAATGCTGCGCGCCGCGCTGCTTTATGCCTGGGACAGGCTGGATGCGGAAACGGCGCGGCTTGCCGAGACGGTGCCGAAAACGCCGGACGGCGCCGTCGCGCTGCTCGTCGGCCTGTCGCAGGACTACGGCGACAATGCCGCCGCCTATGGTGAGGGGCTGCTGGTGCTTCGCGAGGATTTCCGCGATCCGGTGCTACGCGCCCGAGGGGCGGCGTGGGGAACAGCACTGACGGCGGCGATCGCTCGATGTTTCGGATCGGCGAAGGCGCCGGAGACGATCGCCCGGCTGATGCTGTCGCAATGGCAGGGCTCGCTCATCTGGTGGGGTTTTGGCGCAGAGGGGCCGGTGGCTGTCTATGTGGAAACGGAGCTGCGGTGCTTCCTCGCGGCAATAAAGCCCTGAGCCCACTTACGCTTCTTCGTCGTCCTTCTCCTCGCCCACGGTCAGCGGCCAGTCGACCACATAATCCTCGAGATCGTCGATATCGATTTCATTTTCGTTGATCGTGCGGCCTCGCGCAGAAATACCGGCGGCATGGACGGTCTCCGGGTCGCCGGAGACGAGCGGGTGCCACCAGTAGAGGTCGTGGCCTTCATTGACCAGCCGGTAGCCGCAGGTGGGCGGCAGCCAGGCGATATCGGGCACGTTCTCCTTCGTCAGTTGCACGCAATCCGGCACGAAATCCCAACGGTTCTCATAGCTCGAGCAGCGACAGCTTTCGCCGTCGAGCAGCTTGCAGCTGACCGAGGTGAAATAGATATCGCCGCTATCCCATTCCTCGATCTTGTTGAGGCAACAGAGACCACAGCCGTCGCAGAGGCTTTCCCACTCGGCGGCGGTCATCTCGGCAAGCGTCTTGCTCTTCCAGAAGGGCAGATCGTTCATCGTCGTTTCATGCAACAGCGGCCCGCAAATTCGCGTGACCCTCATGCATCTCTCTTGTTATCGGCCGCAAAATCAATCAATCCTTCAGTATACTCCTGGTACTCGGAGAATTCTCTCCCGGTATCGGAGAGATTTGCGGCCATATGCGGGCCTCGCGCTTTCGTCGGACATGACCGAAGCGCGATCAGGCGGGAATACAGGACGTGCAGGATCCGGACAACCCAGGAAATGGGCCAGGAAATGGGCCAGAAAACGGGCCAGAAAAAAGGCCCGGAAAAGCGGCGAACGAGGCGGCGGAAAAGCGGCCGGCGAAGAGCCGTCACATTCTGCTGCGCATCGATTCCTGGATCGATTCGACCGTCTGGAACGCCGGCTTCCGCGCCGCCGAGATCTGGGAAGACATCACCATATTCTTCCGCCGCTTCCGCGTGCGCGGCTGGAAGCGCATGGTCTTCGAACTTGCCGGCGAAGGGCTGACGCTGGGGGCGGCCGGCTCCGTGCTGATGCTGCTGCTTGCYCAGCCCGCCTTCGAGGCGACCAAGGAGGACTGGCGCAACCGCGGCGATTTCGCCGTCACCTTCACCGACCGCTACGGCAACGTCATCGGCCATCGCGGCGTGATCCACCAGAATTCCGTGCCGATCGACGAGCTGCCGGATTCGCTGATCAAATCGGTAATCGCCACCGAGGACCGGCGCTTCTTCGACCATTTCGGCATCGATTTCATCGGCCTCTTCCGCGCCATGAGCGAGAACGMGCGGGCCGGCGAAGTCGTCCAAGGCGGCTCGACGCTGACGCAGCAGCTCGCCAAGAACCTGTTCCTGTCCAATGAACGCTCGATCGACCGCAAGGTCACCGAGGCGTTCCTGGCATTGTGGCTCGAGGCGAACCTTTCCAAGAAGGAAATCCTCTCCACCTATCTCGACCGCGCCTATATGGGCGGCGGCACTTTTGGCGCGGCTGCGGCGGCGCAGTTCTATTTCGGCAAGAACATCACCGACGTGAACCTTGCCGAATCCGCCATGCTCGCCGGCCTGTTCAAGGCGCCGGCCAAATATGCGCCGCATGTCAACTTGCCGGCGGCGCGTGCACGCGCCAACGAGGTGCTGACCAATCTCGTCCAAAGCGGGCTGATGACCGAGGGTCAGGTGATCGCCGCCAGGCGCAACCCTGCCACCGTCGTCGACCGCAACGAGGTGGAATCGCCTGATTTCTTCCTCGACTGGGCCTTCGACGAGGTGCAGCGGCTTTCACCGCGTTTCCACCAGCATTCGCTGATCGTGCGCACGACGATCGACATGGGCATCCAGCAGGCGGCCGAGGATTCGGTCGAAACGTCGCTGCGCGAATATGGCGAAGCCTATCACGCCAAGCAGGGCGCGATGGTGATGATCGAAAACGGCGGCGCCGTGCGCGCCATGGTCGGCGGCCGGGACTACGGCGAGAGCCAGTTCAACCGCGCCACCAGGGCGCTCCGTCAGCCGGGGTCCTCCTTCAAGGTCTACACTTATTCGGTGGCGATGGAGAGCGGGATGACGCCGCAGACGACGATCGTCGATGCGCCGATCTCCTGGGGCAATTGGAGCCCGCACAATTATGCGAACCGCTATGCCGGCCGCATCACGCTTGAGACCGCGATCGCCCAGTCGATCAACACCGTGCCGGTGCGGCTCGCCAAGGAAAAACTCGGTATTCAGCCGATCCGGGCGATGGCGAAGAATCTCGGCGTCGAAACGCCGATCCGCGATGACGTCACCATCCCGATCGGCACGTCCGAGGTGACGGTGCTCGACCAGGCGACGGCCTATGCCACCTTCCCAGCCGGCGGCTACCAGTCGCGCCGCCACGGCATCACCCAGATCCTCGATTACGACGGCGACGTGCTCTACGATTTCGACCATGACGAACCGGCGCCGAAACGCGTGCTGTCCGTACAGGCCGACGCCTATATGAACCAGATGTTGTCGCGTGTTCCCTATGTCGGCACGGCGCGCAAGGCCGCACTCGACAACGGCATCCTGACGGCCGGCAAGACCGGCACGACCCAGGCCTATCGCGACGCCTGGTTCGTCGGGTTCACCGGCAATTACACCTGCGCCGTCTGGTTCGGCAATGACGACTACACCTCGACCAACGAGATGACCGGCGGCTCGCTGCCGGCGATGACCTTCAAGCGTGCCATGGACTACGCCCATCAGGGCGTCACGTTGCGCGCCATCCCCGGCGTCGAAAACCCCCTGCCCTCGGAAAAGGATCTCGCCAAGACCGCTGCCGCCAAGCCGCAGGACGGATTGCCGCAGCTTATCCGGCCACGCATGCTCTCGGTTCAATCGACTGACATCCTCAAGGCGCTCGGCGAAAAGCTGAAGGAGGCCGCCCCGCTCGCGCCGGCGAAGGTGGCGAGCGCCGAGTAGTCACGCGCCGATCCCGAAATCAGCATCCATCCGCATCGATGCATCGGCCTGAATGCCGCTGCCGCATACGGCATGACCGTGGATCAATCGGCTCTATGGCAGGGCTTGGCATTCCACCCTGCCAGAATCAGTGGTAACCCTTTCATCCGATATGGTTTCCAAGGTCATGACGTGTTTCGATTTCCCCTTTTTATCGCGATCACGCTGATCGTCGCCTTTGGCGGCGGGATCATGATTTCGCTTTATGCGCTGGATGCGACACAGGGCTTTGGGGCGATCAAGCTCGGCGCCTGGGAGGCCTTTCCGGCGTTGCAGACGGTCGAGGCCGATCCTTATGCCAAGTCGCACCGGGCACGCGCCGGCAAGCTGCTCTACGGCAGCGCAGAGGGCCTGACGTTTACGGCGAGCGTCGACGACGAGGGCGCGCGGCTGAATGCCGGCTGCCGCTACCGCATCAGCGGGCAGACACCGCCTGCTCGGCTCTGGACCCTTTTTACCGCCGACAATGGCGGCAATCCGGCGGCGGTGACGACCGGGCATCCCTCAGCGCTGAATTCCTGGACGGTGCTGCGCCAGCAAGACAGCAGCTTCTCGATCGAAATATCCGCCGTCGCGCAGCCGGGCAACTGGCTGGCCCTGCCACAGGCCGGCACCTTCCGGCTGGTGCTGACGCTGTTCGACACACCGACCGCCGGCAGTTCCGGCGTGATCGACCTCGCCATGCCGAAGCTCACCAAGACCGGATGCGGCAATGCTTAGGATATTCTTCGCCGTCCTGACCGGCCTTTTCGGCGCAGCCCTGCTGCATCTCGTCATTATCCTGTCGCTGCCGCATTTCACCGGCAGGGATGCGTCGACTCGCGTGGAGGCGGAGGGCGATCTCAACAATTTCTACCTGCTCGGCAACCAGTATGACGAGGCAGGCCTTGCCAATGGCGACCCCTTCCTGCGCACCGCCGTCTGCTCCTTCGATGTCGAGGACGCACCGGTGCATTTCACTGCCAAGGGCAATGTGCCCTTCTGGTCGATCGCGATCTATGACAGCGCCTCCAACGAGGTCTTCAGCATGAACGACAGGACGTCGGTCGGCGGTGCGCTCGATGTGCTGGCCGGCAGTCCGATCCAGCTGACCGACCTGCGCAAAAACCTGCCACAGGAGTTGCAGCAGGCGATCCTGGTGGAAATGGCACGGCCGGACGGGTATGCCGTGCTGCGGACGCTGGCGCCGCAGGCGAGCTTCGATGAGGCCGCGCGCAACTTCCTGACGGAAGCCGGCTGCGAGCAATTCGCCGCTCGCTGAGGTTGAAAAGCGGTTACTTCTTGTTGACGCGCGGCGCTGGCGCCGGACGATGTTTCGGGCTCTCGGCCAACCGCTCGTAGCGGACGCCGGTGAACCAGAGGATCTTGGCTTCGCGGGGCTCCTTGTCCGGGCGACGCGGCGCCCGCGGCCGCCGATCCGCCAATGCAACTACTATTGCCATTCTCGTCTCCATGCACTGCCCGAGACGGATGAACTTGCGATGGATTTCACCCTGCCCGCCAATGTGCGAGCCGGCGCGTCCTGCAGTGCCGGGATGACCGGACCGAGGGCATTCGCGCCTTTCCCACGGCACCTGATTGAAATACCGTGATGCGGAGTTTCAACGATCCAACTACTCAAATCGCGTCGTTCCTATCCGAATTGAGACACATGACAGTTAACAGTTTACTAATGTTCGGT
Source organism: Rhizobium sp. 01N447_2 (assembly GCF_056399245.1). NCBI lineage: Bacteria > Pseudomonadati > Pseudomonadota > Alphaproteobacteria > Hyphomicrobiales > Rhizobiaceae > Rhizobium > Rhizobium sp. 01N447_2. Next base: position 28,720 of record NZ_JBFTQY010000059.1, on the reverse strand, counting down.
AGATGCCAAATACAGTTCACCTCACTTCCCCTTTAACGCTCGAAGAGTTGATTTGGTTTCACGCCGCCCGCGCAAAGGCCCGGATGGGGATCGGCGCATAAAATTAGAAATAATTCATATAGTTGGCATTGACGCGGCAATCTGCCTGCCAGGAAAGGGACGATGTTGCAAAAATGCCGCATGAAAATATTTAATTGCGAGGCGCTCAGATGCGCGTATGTTCGCTCATGTCGATCACACGTTTCCGGGCACCGATCGATCGGGAATCTTCCTCGCTCTTGCCGGAATGCGGAGGGTAAACGGTGTCTTTGCTGGTGAATTCATCTTTCTCGCCTGAGGATCTCGACGTTCTGCGCAGTGCTCTCGATGCCTGGTGCGCGGAACGGCACATCGACATCAAGAGCGTCGAGGCGCAGTTTGCCGCATCAGCAGCACTCGACCTCTATCAGGCCGGTCACGACAGCCGCGAAAAGCTGCTGCACGCGCTGCGCGATCACAGGATCGCCTGAACTTTTCCACCATCACCTCGGCGATGAGCCATCCTCGCAGCGCCCTTCCAAATCGTGCATTTTTATATTGCCGGCTAACCATGCCTGGACACGCTGAGCGTGTATATTTCTGTTGCTTTTTAATAAAATCTTCAGCATGCATTAACCCTACCGATGTAGGATTTGTTCATAACCGTATGGCCTGACATGCGTTCCGCCAGCGCATATCGGCCCATGGTCCCCTTGTTCTGCGTTTTCGGGGTGTTTTTGTGCGTGACCGGTTTCGAGACCTAGAAGGCCCCTTGGCCGTCAGGAAAAAGGACGTGGTGTTAATGGCGACTGTCAGCAGTTTCGAGAACCTGTCTCATCCGACACGGTCCGAACTGCGCCAATTTGCCGAACTTTTCATGCCGCTGTTCCAGGCCTCCTCCGACGAGGCCAAGCGGCAGGCGGTCGCGGCGCTATCCCAATGCGAGAACATGCCGGCAGCCGTGGCGCTGTTCATCGGCAACCAGCCGATCGAGATCGCGGCCCCTTTTCTTGCCGCCTCCAAAGCAATCGCCGACGATACGCTGATTACCATTGCGCGCATGCAGGGTGCGGCGCATGTCAAGGCGATCGTCAGCCGCGATTCACTCTCGCCGAAGGTCATCGATGCGCTGGTGGCACTGCGCCAGAGCCAGCCGCGGCCCGCGGGCGCATCGGCGCCGATCATGGAATCGCCAGCGGTCCCGCTTTCGCCAGCGCCGGCCGAGACCAACGAGGCGGATGCGCTGGAAGAACAGCGGGTTGCCAATGAAGAGGCGTTGCGCGAACGTATCCTCGGGCTTGCCGGTCATCTCGGCCGTGCCGACGAAGACAGGCTCGGTCTGCGCACGCTCACCGACATTCAAGAGGCGCTGCTGGTGCGCTTCGCGCGCTCACGCGAGGCAACGCATTTCGCAACAGCACTTGCCGATGCGCTTTCCGCCAGCCGCTGGCTTGCCGAGCGCATCATGCTCGACCTTTCCGGCCAGCAGCTTGCCACGACACTGACGAGCCTCGGCATGGGCTTTCTCGATGCCGTCTTCGTGCTCGAAAGGCTCTATCCGCACCTTGCCGAACAGCAGCATAACGTCACGCGGGGCTGGATGGTGCTCGATGCGCTCGACCCGGAAGAATGCCACGAACGCGTCGAAGCCTGGCGGCGTGCCGATCGCTACACCTACAGGCACGACGTGCCCAATGTGCCTGCACCTCAGGAAACGCCCAACCACCGCTTCATCCGCCAGGCGCCGCCGCAGCGCGACATGCGCATCATGGGACGGCGGTCTCGCTGAGCCGCGGGCTGACCTTGCCACATATCAGCGGTTTGAAATGGCGCTGACCTGACGGCTGCCTCCGGCCGTCATCCGCTGTCCCTGACAAGGGGGATCATATCCCCCAGTTCATCCGCCTCCAGCTCGACGATCCAGAGATCGGGATCGAATTTGCGTTCGCGCTCCAGCATCGCGCGCACCGCTTCCGGTTCGCTGCGCAACAGGCGGATCTCGAACAGGCGGTCGCCGGCCTGGCCTTCGTCGAAAGCGGTCTGCGGCGCCGGCGCATAGAGCGTTTCCAGGCCGTCGCGGAAGTGCTGACGGATGAAGATCGCACCCGCTTCCTCCGCACCCTTCTTCTCGACGGCGGCGAAATCGCCGCTGGCGAAGACGCGGCGCAGGAGGGCTGAAACGAAGATGTCGGCGCGTAATCTCATCGGTGCGGTATAAAGCATGTCGCGCAAAAGTGTGTAGCGGTTTTGCGATAACGGCATGCGGGAAAATAAAGACTTAGAGCGCAAGGAGCGAATCTGAAAGATTGCGATGCGCTAGCCCCGGAGCGCCGGTGGCGGCAATGCAGGGTCAGAGCTTGACCCCAGGGGTCAGACCTTGATTGCCAGCCGCAAGCCTCCCCAATGCCGTCCGCGGACGGTGATCGGAGCGGAGATATCCTTCATCATCACGAAATTACCGCCACCCATGTCGCGCCTGTAGGTCTGGACGAGGAAGGGCGCGGTGCTGCGGCCGGCGGCAAGGCCGACGCGATCGGCGAAGATGCGGCGATTGCGGCAATTGGCGGTGTTCCAGACGGTGTCGCCAGGCCGCTGGGCTTGCGAGAATTTCCGGTTGTGGGTCGGCAGATAGCCGTTCTCATCGATCGCCGCGCAGAAGGCGACGCGCTCGTCCAAGGCTGTGACGGGTTCCTGGATCGGCGGCAGCAAGCGGTCGGCGAGTTCGGTGAAGGCTGCCATCACCTGTGCCGGATCGGTGCCCGGTATCGGCCGATACCGTCGGTCGAAGAGAGCATCGAGCCCGATCTGCCCTTCAGCGACGGCGCGCTCGAAGGCGCCGGAAATCTGCCTTGCCACCGACTGCGCTTCCTCGATCCAACGGCTGTCGGCGGTCTTGACGCCGGCGCTCGCCGTCAGCTGGATCAGGGTTTCCGAGAGGCCGACGACGCTGTCGACGCGTTTTGCCGCCTGCTGCAGCCTGATGTTCGAGCCGGCGACCTCGGCCGACATCTCGCCGAGTTTCTCGACGAAGCCAGCGCATTGCTGGTCGACCGCCTCGGTGGTGTTGGCCATGACAGTCGAACTGTCGAGGATGCGGGTGATGACATGTTCCATGTTTTCGAAGGCGCCGCGCATCGCTTCCGACTTGTCACGCACGCCTGCGGCACTGTCGCGCGCATCGCTGCCTACGGCCGACAGCCGGTCGATCTTCACCCGCAGCTCGTCGAGCGTCTGCTGGATGGAACCGGTCGCCTTCGAGGTCTGCAGCGATAGCGCCCGGACTTCGGTGGCGACGACGGCGAAACCCTTGCCCGCATCGCCGGCGCGTGCCGCCTCGATCGCGGCGTTCAGCGCCAGCAAGTTGGTCTGGCGGGCGATGGTGCTGATCTCCTCGGCGATATTGTCGACATCGGCAAGCGACTTGGAGAAGCCGGCGATCTCAGCGCCGATCTCGTTGGAGGACTGGACCATGTGGCCGATCTCGACGACGGAGCCGGTCAGGCGGTCGGCCGATTCTTTCAGCATGTGGCGGGCCTCGGCCGCCGTGCGGTCGGTCTCGCGCAGCGATACGGCGACCGAGCGATTGGTCTCGGCAATCGACAGTGCAGTGCGAGTGACATGATCGAAGGCGGAGGCATGCCGGGCCGACATCCCCGCCATGTCCTGGATGGCGCCGGCGATATCGACGAGATCGATGCCAAGCGTGGAGGCTTCTTCGGCAAGACGCTGCAGGATGTGGCGCAGCGCCTCGGGATCGGGGCCTCCCGCTTTGACCGCCGGTTCTCCGGCCAGATCGTCTATCGCCTTCAGCGCATGCATGCCCGACGCTCCCCCGTCCCAATCAGAAAAGCTTCAGGCAACATGGTTAACAAGTTGCAAACAGCCGCAGCACCTTAGACTTAGGTTGTAGGGAAATCGAACTCCGTGACTGTGGGCCGGCCGTGTGGCGCCCCATCAGCTGGCGATGAAGCCCGTCAGCCGCTCGCTCAGCTGCCAGAGGCGCTCGGCGAGTTCCGGATCGGTTGCCCAAGGACGGACGCCGAGCATCTCGGTCGAATCGCCGGGGACGGCGGTGGCGATATCGCAGTTCTCGCAATAGACGCCGCCGAGACCCTCGAGCTTCTCGCTGACGGCGCACCAGACGGTGGTCGAAGCCCCCTGCTCTATCGTCTTCTTGTTGTTTTCCGGATCGATGACCGGCTTGCCGTCCTCGTCGACATAGCCGCTCGCCTTGAGGAAGTCGCTTGACTGATGGCGGACCAGATTGGTGGTGACGATACCGCCGGGATGCAGCGAGAAGGCCCTGATACCGTGCTTTGCACCCAAAGCATCCAGTGACACCGCAAAGAGAGCATTTGCCGTCTTCGACTGGCCGTAGGCGAGATAGGGCGCGTATTCGCGGTTCTCGAAATTCGGATCGTCGAAATCGACGCCGGCGAAGACGTGGCCGCGCGAGGAGACGGCGACGACACGCGCACCCTCGGCCTTCACCAGCGCCGGCCAAAGGCGGGCAGTGAGCTGGAAATGGCCGAGATGATTGGTGGAGAACTGCGATTCGTAACCGCGGGTATCACGCGTCAGCGGATTTGCCATGACGGCAGCATTGTTGATGAGAAGATGCAGGGGCTCGCCGCTTTCGAGGAAGCGGTCGGCGAAGTCGTCGATCGAGCCGGGGTCCATCAGGTCGAGCTTTTCCAGCGCAAGGCCGGGAATGCTTTCCACGGCCGCCTTGGCTTTTTCGAGATTGCGGGCGGGGACGACGACCCTGGCGCCGGCTTCGGCGAGCACACGAGCCGTCTCGAGACCAAGACCGGAATAACCGCCGGTGACGATCGCGACCTTGCCTGAGAGATCGTGCCCGGCAATCACCTCCTCGGCGGTCGAGGCCGCACCGGAACCGGAACTAATGGGAGCCTGTGGAGTGGACATGACATGCCTCCGTTGTGCGTGACGACCTTATGTACGCCCGGGAAATGGGATTCTGAATGCTTGCAAATCCCAATTTCCTGCTTCATCGTTCAAAAATGACCAGCGATCCGCTTTCCGAAATGCTCAATCTGCTTGATGCGCGCTGCCTTGTGTCCGGTGGGCTGATCGCCGGCGGCGCCTGGGCGCTGCGCTTCCCCCGGCCAAACCGGATCAAGATCAGCGCGGTCGCCAAAGGGCGCTGCTGGCTTTGCCTCGACAATGGCAGTGAACCCATACTGCTCGAGGCAGGCGACGTTGCGCTTCTGAACGGCCGGCACTCCTTCATCCTGGCGAGCGACCTTGCCGTTGCGCCCACTGACGCGGTCGGCGCCTTCAAGGAGAAGGTTGACGGCATGGCGCGCCACGGCGTTGGCGAGGATTTCCATTATCTCGGCGGCCACATCGCGCTCGGGCCGCAGGGCATGGAGCTGCTGTCCGACGTACTGCCGCCGATCATCCATGTGCGCGCAGCCCTTGCCGAAGCCGGGGTGCTGCGCTGGCTGCTCGACCAGTTGGTGCGGGAGATGGCGGCAAAGCGGCCGGGCGCCCTGCTCGCCTCGACCCAGCTTGCGCAGTTGATGTTCGTCCAGGTGCTAAGGGCGCACATCATGAGCTCGGCACCCCTGACGGTAGGCTGGCTCCGAGCCTTCGGCGACGATCGCATTGCGCCGGCGCTGCGGCTGATGCATGGCGATCCCAGCCGGTCCTGGCAACTTGGCGAATTGGCAAAGGCGGCCGGCATGTCGCGCACGAGCTTTGCGCTGCGGTTCAAGACTGTGGCGGGGGTTGCGCCGCTCACCTATCTCACCGGCTGGCGCATGCGCCTTGCCGAACGCGAACTGCGGGAAGGCAGCATGCCGGTTTCGGCGCTGGCGCTTTCGCTCGGCTATACATCCGAAAGCGCCTTCAGCAACGCCTTCAAGCGGATGACAGGTATGGCGCCGAAGCGCTATCGCGTGGCGATGTCCCGCGAGGCCGGGCCGATCGAAGAGGCGGTGGATGTCGAGGGCCAGGCGATGACGACGCATTACAGGCTGTTGAAGGCGGCATCCTAAGGGTTAGAGCATTTCCGTCTTTCTCCAAGCCGCGGAAATGCTCTATCTTTTTGTTTGCGCAATTCCGGACGCAAAACCGCTGCGCACTTTTGCTGGAATTGCTCTATATCGCCCCGATTTCCTTGAGTTTCTTCAGCACCGCCTGGTTCGGCTCACCGTCCTCAGGCAGGTTGTAGTGCTTCTGAAAATGGCGGATGGCCGCGCGGGTCTGCTCGCCGGCAACGCCGTCGACGCCGACATTGGCATAGGCCATGTTGGAAAGACCCTTCTGGATCTTCAACACCAGGTCGACATTGGTGATTTCGCTTGATGGAACCTGCTTTGCTGCTGACGGAGCCGTTTTGACCGTCTTTTCAGCGCTACGGATCGCCGCCGCCACCGGGTCTTCCGCCGCTGCCTTCGAGCTTACATCCTCGGGGGGCTTTTCGGCGGGCACGGTCGAAGGCCCCGCGGCATCGGTCTTTAGCGCTGCCAGTACTTCCGGCGTCGGATCGCCGGTCTGGGTCATGCCGACGGTCTCTTCGAAAAAGAGGATGGCCGCACTGGTGCGCGGGCCGATGATGCCGTCGGGAATGCCGTTATAGAGGCCACGGCGTACTAGCTGCTGCTGGATATCCATGACCAACTGGCTCGGCTGCTGGCCAGGCGCGGCAGGCGCCGGCGTCGCATTGGTGGTGGCGGCATCCTGCGGCCGTTCAATCCGGAATGTGGTGACCTCGCCCTGTTGCTCCTCGGCCGGGCGGCGGGCACCGAGCACCGTTGGAGACTGCGGATCACGGGTGCGGAAAATCGGATGCGGATGCAGGCCCGGCTGATACCAGAGCGCATTGGCGGCGACGAAGGAGAAGATGACGATAAAGGTGATCGTGCCGCCGGCGACCGACGGATTGCGGCTAATAACGCCGCCAAGCACGGATGCGCCCTGCAGGCCGAGCCCCCCAAGGGCGGCCGCACCTGACATCAGAAGGCCCGGCTGCTGCCGTCCCCTTTTTCCCTTAGGCGATTTTCGCTTGCGCGCGGCCATCGAAACGCCCCTCTTCCAATTCTGCGCCTGTGTTGACCGCGCCCTTCAGCCGCGGCGGAAACTCGACAGTCGCGCCATGACCGGCGTCTTCGGCGTGCTGGGCATCCGAGCCGTCCACCGCGATCTCGATGGTGATGATGGTGCCTTCGCCCGGTTGGCTGGCAATGGCGAAATGCCCGCCATGCAGCGCCACCAGCCCCTTGACCAAGGAGAGGCCGAGGCCGGAGCCTTCGAACCGGCGGGTATAGTCGTTCTGGATCTGGACGAAGGGCTGGCCGAGCAATGCCAGCTTGTCGGCCGGGATGCCGATGCCGGTATCGCTGACCGTCAGCTTGAGGATGCCGTCGCGCGCTGCCGCATCGACCGAGACGACGCCGCCGGCCTCGGTGAATTTTATGGCATTGCCGACGAGATTGATGAGAATCTGCTGGATAGCGCGCTGATCGGCGACGATCTCGCCGAGATCGCGCTGGATACGGCTCGTCAGCGTGAGGCCCTTGGTCTTGGCCTGCAATGCCAGCATCGATTCGCAGGATTTGACGGAGCTTGATATATCGAAGGCTTCGAGGATCAGCTCGTAGCGGCCCGCTTCGATCTTGCTCATGTCGAGCATGGTGTTGACGACGGAGAGCAGATGCGCGCCGGACTCGCGGACCAGGCCGACATATTCGCGCTGGCGGTCGTTTTCGAACTTGCCGAAATATTCACCGATCAGGATATCGGAAAAACCGAGAATGGCGTTCAGTGGCGTGCGCAGCTCATGGCTGACGGCGGCGAGGAAGCGCGACTTGGCGTCGTTTGCGGATTCGGCATCGGCCGCGCGGTTCTGGGCTTCGTCACGCAACTGCTGCTCGACGGAGACATCGCGCAGCTGGGCAATGATGGCGGCAAGTTCGCCATCGGCATCGCGCCGGGCGGTCATGTCCATTCTGAGATAGGCGAACTGGCGTTGATCGCGCGAGACCGAGGGCCGGTCGAGGCGCAGATCGACGCTCTGAGCATCCTCGCCCCGGCGCAGGTCATCAAGCGCCTGCAGGAAAAGGATGCGGTCGGAGACATGCACCTGCTCGAGGAAGCCCCTGCCCTTGGGATCGCGCATCCAGGCAAGGAAATCGCGCCGGTCGCGGCCGCCGACCGTCGCCACACTGCCGTGCGGGTCTAGGAAGAAGACGAGGCCGGGGGTGGCGGCAAGGAAGAAATCCTCGGCCGACTGCGTGGCGATACCGGCAGACGAACCCTGACGGGCGAGCGCGATGCTGCCGACGGCGGAAAAGAGAAAGGCGGCGCAGACCATGGCGACACCCGCCGGCAGCGCGACGGCCGGACTGGTGACTGCCGAAAGGCCGATAGGAGCGGCAACGAGAGCGGCCGACGAGAGCAGCACGAGACGGCGCAGGATCGCAAGCTCGCGTTGGCGTACGGCTTCGCCGCCGCCCGTCCGGGAGAGCCAGCTTGTCGCTGCCCGGTCTACGAGGGCCGTCATCCAGCCGCCAATGTTACTCAATATACGCACGCAATACCCGCCCGAAAGGCTGTCGATCGATCCGGACAATAGGCCTTGGCGACTTAAAGAAAGGATAAGGCAAAAGCGCTGTTCACAGGCTGAAACGGCCGAAATTCCCGTTTTGAAGCATCTGGAAGGCTCTTTGCCTTTTGTGGTTAATAGCAGGTAAGCGACGGATTTTCCTCATATTTCAGCATTGCGTTAACTCTTGTGGCAAGGCGAGCTAGCAAAAGCCCTGCAATTGCAAGCAGGTGCTGCCCTGATGCTTAACGGCGATCGCTCGCATTCGACTAAAATGCGGCTCAAATACCGTTCGCTAAAATTTGAACTAAATTTGCCGCAAATGCGCGTGAGTTTCGAAAAGCGGCATTCGCAACTTGGCGGTAGGGTGAAAACACACCGGACAACCGGCCTGATTCGGCGACAAGAACCGGACGGGGAAAACAGGATGGGCGACGACAATGTGGTTTCTGATCAAAGGATCCTTCTGGTTTGGCCTCGTGCTCGTGCTTCTTTCCGTGTTCAGCACGGAGAGTTCCGACAAGTTGGCCAACGGCCCGCAACTGCAGCTTTCCGACGCGTTCACGGCGGCAAGCGGCGCCTATGACTATCTCACCGGCATGTGCTCGGAAAAGCCCGAGGTTTGTGCCAAGGGCGCCGAAACCTTCACCGCGCTCGGCTACCGGGCCCGCGAGGGCGCCCGCGTCGCCTACGAACTTCTCGACAGCCAGTTCAAGGACGAAGCGCCGGCGACCGCAAAGCTTGTCGAACCGCAGATGCCGGTGGCGCTCAACATGCCTTCGCTGGCAGCACCTGCTATCCAGGAAAAGATGCGCGAGGCAAAGGCTGCACTCAACCAGCCGATGCCTTACCGCCCGCCCGTCGAGGATGATGCCTCTCCTGAGACGGTGGTAACCGGCGCGATCCCGCTGCCGACGCCGAAGCCGGCGACCTGACAAAATTTTTCGCGGGCATTCGTCCGCAATACCTTTCGGTTTTATAGCTTGCATCGGCGGTCCGCATGACGCGGAGATACCCCATGCCTGACGTGCCTGCCCTGTTTAATTCAGCATGTTGCTGCGCCGTGAGGATGCCCATCCCTCACGGCGTTTCTTTTGYGGTTCAGCTTTTGATGGAAGCGCAGAACCGCTCCAATCTTTTGTGTACGCAATTCCCGGCAAAATCGCTGCGCGCTTTGCCTGGAATTGCTTTAGCGGTTCAAATCTGCCGGTCTTTCACCTATATGCAGTTCTAGAGCATTTCCTCACGCATTCCGGACGCAAAACCGCTGCGCACTTTTGCTGGAACGGCTCTAACAGTGAAAGGCTTCTCCATGGCATCCCTCGACCAGATCATCGACGACTTCGCTTTCCTGGACGATTGGGAAGACCGCTACCGCTATGTCATCGAACTCGGCAAGGCGCTGCCCGACCTGGCCGAGGCGAAGCGCACCTCCGAGAACAAGGTGATGGGTTGCGCCAGCCAGGTCTGGCTGGTGACGCATACGACAGGCGATCCCGACAACCCGGTCATGAGCTTCGAGGGTGATTCCGACGCCCATATCGTGCGCGGCCTCGTCGCCATCGTGCTTGCCACCTATTCCGGCAAGGCCGCATCCGAGATCGCCGGGCTCGATGCCTTCGAGATATTCTCGAAGATCGGCCTGGTGGAGAACCTGTCATCGCAGCGCTCGAACGGACTGCGCTCGATGGTGAACAGGATCCGCGAAGAGGCAAGAGTGCGCGCCGCGGCTTGACCGCGATGATGGCTGATCGGCCTTCGGAGCCACAGCCGATCGATTCGGACAGCGCGCCTGCCTTCGCACATCGAATACATTAACACTTGCTGATAGTATAGGAATACATTCTAAGCCTGTCGGCAAAGCATAAGACAGGGTCGCTCAGACTATCTTGGCGCCCGTCCGAATCATCTGGGAAGGGTTGGATTACCAGCGCGATTCAGCTTTTGATAGAAGCGCAGAACCGCTCCAACCTTTCGTTTTACCCAACTCCCGGCAAAACCGCTTCGCGCTTTGCCTGGGAAAACCATTTCGCACTTCCTGGAATGGCTCTATCGAGATTATTTTCCTCGCCTTGAAAAGGCACACAAAAAAGCCGGGCACAAGACCCGGCTTTTTGTCGTCGATGCTTTCGAAAAAGCTCAGCCGCGGCCGCGCTTGCGGCGCTGCCCGAGGCCCATTTCCTTTGCCAGGCGCGAACGCGCTTCGGCATAAGCGGGCGCTACCATCGGGTAATCGGTCGGCAGGTCCCACTTCTCGCGGTATTCTTCCGGCGAGAGACTGTGATGCGTCATCAGGTGACGCTTGAGGGACTTGAAGTTGCCGCCGCATTCCAAACACGTGATCTGCTCGTCCTGTACGGACTTGCGGACAGAAACTGCAGGCTTCTGCTTTTCGACGATCGCCGCAGCAGGCTGCGGTACGGACGTGTTGCTCAGTGCCGAATGCACGTCGGAAATCAGATTGGCCAGGTCGCTGACCGGTACAACATGGTTGCTGACATAGGCCGCGACGATGTCGGCTGTCAGTTCCACAAGCAGCTCCGGCGCATTGCCGGTCGCTATATCCGTCATATTTTTTCTCCTGTTAGCATGCACAAACGGTCTTTGACTGACATGCCAAAGACCCGCCTCGTAGAAGCGAACAGCAAAAGCACCGGAAGCGACCTTCTGTTTCGAAAAACGTGAAATCCACCCCTAGATTCCGAAGAGCGAGACCTGTCCTTATACTGCCTGATTGGAAACCACTACGTCATGCTCCAGGCTATGGCCTCAGTTTAGACATTAAAAATCAAAACTGAGGGACTTGGAAGCAGTACGATTGCAATTCACAATCAGAACTCTACTTGCATTTTCAAATACCATCGTTTGACCAAAAGGCCAATTATTATTTGTCGTTTTTCTTGAGAAAAAATGACAGATGAAGAATTGAGGGGCATTCCGCCAAGCTTTACTCACAGCTTCCTGTGCATAAGTTTTGCATAAATCTGGTAAAGTCGCTGAACAGAATAGGCTCAGCGATCCCTGATATCGTCACGGACCGAGAGTTCACCGAGATCATATCCTGAACGGTGGGCAGCTCTGGCAAGCAGATGGGCAGACACCGGCGCCGTCAGCAGGAAAAAGATAAAGCCGGCGATGGCGCGGGCGAGAATCGCCAGATCTTGCGAATAGAGGCCGGCGGCGAGGAGCAGTAGGCCGGAGCCGACAGTCCCCGCCTTCGAGGCCGAGTGCATGCGCGTGTAGAGATCGGGCAGCCTGACCAGGCCGATCGCCGCTGCAAGAGCAAAGAGCGCACCGACGATCAGCAGCAGGGCGGTGATGGCAGCCACGATATAATCGATCATCGCTTCTTGCCCCCTGCCCGCTTTTGCGTGTTGCCATTTGCCGCAGATGCAGACGGCTTCGATTTGATGTTGCCGCGCGACAGCACAAAGCGGGCGAAGGCGACGGTCGCCAGGAAACCGACAAGGCCGAGCGAGATGGCGATATCGATATAGAGCGAAAACCTGGTCTTGACCGCGATGACCGCTATGAAACCGATGGCGATGCCGGTCAGCATGTCGAGGGCGAGGATCCGATCCGGCAATGTCGGGCCGGCAACGACGCGCCAGACGGCGAGGATCAGCGCCAGGCCGAGGATGACGAGTGCGGTCGAGGATGCGACCGCGATGATGGCGGCAGGTGTGATCACCGGAAAGCCTCCATGATCTTGCGTTCGAAACCGTTGGCGATATCACGTTTGGTTGCCTCAGGATCGGAACAATCGAGCGCATGGACATAGAGCGTGCGGCGATCTGTGGAGACGTCGACCGAAAGCGTGCCAGGTGTCAGCGTGATGAGGTTTGCGAGCAAAGTGATCTCGAAATCGCTCGTCACCGTCAGCGGGAAGGCAAAGATGCCGGGCTYCAGCTTCATATCGGGCGAGAGGACGGTGACCGTGACCTTCCAGGCCGACAGCGACAATTCCTTGAGAAACAGAGCGGCGAGCGAGAGCACCGGGCGGAAGCGGGGGATAATATATTCCTTGCCGCCGAAAGATTCGCGGATGATGACCAGCGCCAAGGCCCCAAGCAGCAAGCCGAGGACTAGATTGTGCAGCGAGGCGCTGCCGGTGACGGTGACCCAGGCAATGGCAAGCAGCAGGTTGAAGAGGAAGAAGATCACGGCGCACCTCCTACCGGGAAGACCGAGTGAAGATAGGCCCGGGGATCGGCAAGGCCGGCAGCTGCCGATTGCGACAGCGCCAGCAGCTGTTCCGGCAGGATGCCGAAGCCGACGACCAGCGCTGTCAGCGCGGCGAGCGGCAGACCGGTGCGCCACCTCGGTCCGGACGGCGTCAGTGCTATGGCCGCCGGGCGCCAATAGGCGAGCAGGAAGAGGCGGCCGAAGGCGATCGTCGTCAGAAAACCGCCAACCAGGATCGAGGCTGCCAGCCACCAGGCGCCGAGATCGAGCGAGGCCTTGACGAGAATGACCTTCGGCCAGAAGCCGGAAAAGGGCGGCAGGCCACAGGCGGCAAGGAAGAGCACGAGGGAGAGCGCGGTGAAGCCGCCGCTTTGCCTGTACAGCCCGCCGAGGGCCGACAGTGAAAAGCCGCCGCCGCGACGGGCGATCTCGCCGGCGGCAAGATAAAGCGCCGTCATCAGCACCATGGAATGGAGCGCATAGAAGACCGCACCGCTGATGCCGCCTAGCCCGCCAAGCGCGACGCCCGCAAGCATATTGCCGATGCCTGATATGACGACATAGCCGAACAGCCTGCGAATATCGTTTTCGGCAAGCGCGCCGAGAGCGCCGACGAGAATGGTCGCTGCGGCGGCGAGCGCGATCACCAGGCTCAACTCCTGGCGTTCCACCGGTAGCAGCATGACCATCACCCGGATCAGCGCGTAGATGCCGACCTTGGTCAGCAGGCCGGCAAACAGTGCCGACACGGTGATGCGCGGCGTATGGTAGGCGGCCGGCAGCCAGAAATTGACCGGAAAGGCCGCCGCCTTCATGCCGAAGGCGAGCAGGAAGAGGCTTGCCAGCGTCATCAGCGGCGCCGTGCCGCGCAAATCCGCAGCTTTTGCTGCGATATCGGCCATGTTGAGGGTGCCGAAGGCGGCGTAGAGGATGCCGACGCCAATCAGGAACAACGTCGTGGCGATGAGATTGAGCACCGCATATTTCAGCGCGCCGTCGATCTGTTGGCGCTCGGAGCCAAGGATGATCAGCCCGAAGGAAGAGATCAGCAGCACCTCGAACCAGACATAGAGATTGAAGACATCGCCGGTGAGAAAGGCGCCGGTGACGCCGGCCATCAGCAGCATCAGCAGCGGGAAGAAACCATATTTCCGGCCGCTCTCACCAATATCGGCCAGCGCATAGATGCCGCCGGCGAGCGCGGCAAGGGCTGCGGTGAAGGCCATCAGCGCACCGAAGAGATCGACGGTGAAGGCAATGCCGAAGGGTGGCAGCCAGCGGCCCATGACCATGGTGAGCGGCCCCTCGGCGGCGACCTTGGCGAGCAGTGCCGCATCGATCAGCGCCAGCGCGGCAAGGCCAGGGATGGCAAGCCAGGCCTGCAGGCGGGGATAGCCGCGCAGCATCAACAGGACGGCACCCAGCGTGATGCAATGGGCGACCGGCAGGATGGCGAGCCAATGGCCGATCGGCACCGGGGTGGTGATCAGGGCGGCGGAGAGATCGACGGTGGCGGCGGGGGCGGCCATCAGATGGCGCCTCCGTTATCGCACGAGAGGGTTTGCCGTGGGGTCAACATCCGCACAACCATCCGGCTCAATACCCCAATGGCGGCAGCGGCCGGTCGTCGGGCTCGGCGGCGCGCATATCGCTGGTGTTGTCGGTGCCGAGGTCCTGATAGGCGCGGTAGGTCAGCACCAGCAGGAAGGCAAGGAAGGAGAAGGAGATGACGATCGCCGTCAGGATGAGGGCCTGCGGCAACGGGTTGGCGGTGCCTGCGGGCAAACTGTCGAGACCCAGCGGGATGATCGGCGGCACCTCGCGCGTCAGCCGACCGCCGGTAAAGAGCAGCAGGTTGACGGCATTGCCGAGGATGGCGATGCCGAGCATGATCCGGATCGAGAATTTCGACAGCATCAGATAGATGGCGGCGGCAAAGAACAGGCCGACGAGGATCGCGAGAAGCGGCTCCATCATTCCACCTCCTTTTCCTCGAGCGCCAGTGCGATCGAGATGATGGCGCCGAGCACGACGAGATAGACGCCGACATCGAAGAGCATGACGCTCGACAGCGGCACCTCGGCGCCGAAAAGCGTCGGATAGATCCAGAGGCCGGTCATGAAGGGAACGTCAAACAGGATGGAGAGAAGACCGGCCGCTGTCGACAGGAGCAGGCCGAAGCCGGCAATCGACAGCGGATGGAAGTACAGTGCGCGGCGAACGGCGCCAACGCCGCGGGCAATGCCGTAAATCGCCAGTCCCGAGGCAGCGATCAGCCCGCCGATGAAGCCGCCGCCGGGCTCGTTATGGCCGCGCAGCAGCACGAAGACGGAAAAAAGCAGCATCAGCGCGGTGAGAAACGGGGCGACGGTGCGGAAGATGAGGGTGTTCACGGCACTCAGCCCTCCGCCGCGGGATCATTGGCGGCAAGCTTGCGCTCGCTGCCGGCGCGGATGCGGATCAGCGCCAGGATGGCAAGGCCGGTGACCGCGACAACGGCGATTTCGCCGAGCGTGTCGGTGCCGCGGAAATCGACGATGATGACGTTGACGACGTTGGCGCCGTGAGCGATCGATTTGGAATAGGCGTTGAAGAAGGCCGTCAGCGCATCGTTGAACGGCGCCTCGGTCGCCCGCATCAGCACAAGCGTGAAGCCGAGGCCGCAGACAAGCGCCAGCGCTCCGTCGAAGAGCTTGCGGCCGAGCGGCCGCCGATCGGCGGGAGATAGGCGAAGCCTGGTCATGACCAGCGCGAGGATGACCACCGAGAGCGTTTCGACCATGAACTGGGTAAACGACAGATCCGGCGCGCCGAACAGCAGGAAGATGATGGCAACGGCGAAACCCTGGATGCCGAGCGAGACGATCGCCGTCAGCCGGTCGCGGGCAACCAGCACGGCGGCAAGGCCGAAGGCGGCGATCAGGAAGACCGCCCATTCATAGAGCCTGACATCGGCCGGCCAGGCCGGAAGGCGCGGCAGTTCGCCATAGACGACTGGGGGGATGATGAGGATGGCGGCAACGCAAAGGAAGCTGCAGGTGACATAGATCTCCAGCCGCCCCGGTTGGAGCATACGCATGAGGCGGCCGGCGAAGCGGACAAGGCCCGATATAGCGACATCAAAGCCATGGTCCGGCCCACGGCCTGCCGCGCGCAAGAAGACGGCCATCAGGACACGGGCGCGCGCGAGCTGCCAGTAAACGCCGATACCGAGCAGCACGGTCAGGGCAGAAAGCGCCAAGGGCAGGCCGATATGCGGCGTCAGCGAAATATCGATGTCGACGGGTGTCTGGCGGATGGCGGATGCGATCGGCGAGGACAGGACGGTATGGGTGAAGGTCGAAAAGATCGCCGCGAGCAGGCCGAGGACGGCGAGAACAGCCGGTCCGAGCCAAAGCAGGACAGGTGCTTCGTGCGGAGGTTTCGGCGTCTCCACCGGCCGGCCGAGGAAGGGTTTCAGCGCCACGGCGAAGGCGACGGCGAACATCAGCGCATTGCCGAAGACGGTTATCGCGGTAAACGTGATCGCGCGGACATCGGCACCGACGAGTGCCGTGTAGATCTCCTCCTTGGCGAGGAAGCCGAAGAAGGGCGGCAGGCCGGCCATCGAGAAGGCCGCCGCAAGCGCGATCATCCAGGTGAGCGGCATCGCCCGCATCAGGCCACTGAGCCTGGTGATATCGCGCGTGCCGATCTCGTGATCGATGATGCCGGCGACCATGAAGAGCGCGCCCTTGAAGAAGGAATGCGCCACCAGATAAAGCGCCGCCGCCTCGACCGCATGGTCCGAGCCGAAGCCGATCAGCATGACGAGCAAGCCGAGCGAGGAGACGGTGGTATAGGCAAGCTTGAGCTTCAGGTCGGTCTGGCGGATGGCGAGTGCGGTGCCGACCACCAGCGTCAGCCCGCCGAAGAAGGGCAGAAGGATTTCCCAGGCAGGGGTTGCCCCCATGACGGGATTGAGCCGCATCAGCAGATAGACGCCTGCTTTCACCATGGTGGCCGAATGCAGATAGGCCGAAACCGGCGTCGGCGCTTCCATGGCGTTCGGCAGCCAGAAATGAAAGGGAAATTGCGCCGACTTGGTGAAGGCACCGCCCAGGACCAGAAGGAGTGCCGCGAGATAGAACGGGCTTTCGCGCACGACATCGCCCGTTCCGATAAGCCGCGACATCTCAGTGACGCCTGAGATATTCCAGAGGAGCAGCAGGCCGGCCAACAGGCAAAGCCCTCCCCCGCCGGTCACAACAAGCGCCTGCAGGGCGGCGCGGCGAGCCGCCGCACGTTCGTGATCGAAGCCGATCAGCAGGAAGGACGTGATCGACGTCAGTTCCCAGAAGACGAAGAGCATCAGGAAACTGTCGGAAACGACGACGCCGAGCATCGCGCCCATGAAGAGGAAGATGAAGGAGAAGAAGCGGCCCTGATCCTTGTGTCCCTTGAGATAGCCGCCGGCATAAAGCACGATCAGGGTGCCGATGCCGGTGATCAGCAGCGCGAAAGCCAGCGACAGGCCATCGAGGAACCAGGAGAAGGAGAGATGAAAACTCGGCACCCAGGAATACCCGCCGGTGACGACCTCGCCGCGCGCGATCTTGGGAATGAAACGCAGAAAATGCAGGAAGGCGAGCAAGGGAGCGATCGCCAGGAGCCAGGCACCGTTTGCGCCGAAGATGCGAATGACGAAGGGAGCGGCAAGAGCGCCGACGAGCGGCAGACACAGGGCCAGAAATGTCAGAGCCGTGACATCGGCCATGTCTCCTCCTCTACTGCATGAATCAAAATATTACAGTCCCTTGCACGTCCGACAAGGCGCGCGGCGCTGTAAAGGCAACAGACGAAAAGCCAGCGAAAACCGGCCTGTCTTCTGGCTTAGGCGAAACGGGGGAGCGTCTCAAGCGATTTCGGCCGCAGGCCGCACTGCATGGCGATGTTCGAAGCCGATCAGGCCATCGGTCGGGAAAGGCGCGTCAGCAGCCGGGTGATGCAACCGTGCAGGACGAAGACCAGAAGCGTCAACGGCCAGAGCAGGCAGGCGAAGAGCCCGGCGAGACGATAGAGCGTAAAGCCGGCATGGTTGGCCCAGCCTTCCAACAGCGTGACCGCCATGGCGGCCACGGCCACCAGGCCGTAGAGCAGGACGATTGCTGCCTCAAACACCAGTGATTCTCCAATGCACGTAACATTAACCCTAACAGAAAACCCCTAACGGATGTAAAAGCAAGCGTCTTACTCCAATTGCGGTATGTCGCCAATCTCATGGCGCGGCGCTGGAGACTTGATGAAGTGAACGCGGCGCACCACATTTTGCGCAAACGGAAACGCCCCTCGGCGAAAGGAGCACCTCATGTCCGAAACTGCGACCACCGCCAAGATCCACAAGACCGATGCCGAATGGAAAGAGCAGCTCACCCCCGAGCAATACCGCATCACGCGCCAGCACGGCACCGAACGCGCTTTTACCGGCCCCTACTGGGACTCCTTCGAGACGGGGCTTTACCGCTGCGTCGGCTGTAATGCCCCGCTTTTCCGCTCCGACACGAAATTCGATGCCGGCTGCGGCTGGCCGAGCTATTTCGAAGCAGTGTCGCCCGAAGCGGTGATCGAGCATCGCGACACGACCCACGGCATGGTGCGCACCGAAATCCGCTGCGGCAGCTGCGACGCCCATCTCGGCCACGTCTTTCCGGACGGCCCACCGCCGACCGGCCTGCGCTACTGCATCAACGGTCACTCCATGGTGTTCGAGCCCGGGAAGTAATCGCCCGGCCGAGCAAGCGGCAAGCGGTTCATTCGGATGCGACGAGCCCCTCATCCGGCTGCCGCCACCTTCTGCCCGCTCGCGGGGCGAAGGGGGATAGCCGCAACCTCTCCGCTCCTCGCCCACCTCTGGCAGGGCACGTCCCCTCGCCCCGTTTACAGGGTCCGAAGGACGGGTCGAGACGGGTGGCTCGACCCCTGTAGGGTTAGGGTGAGGGGCAATCATCAACACTGAAAGACGCCTGCGTAGCTCGACCATACGGCCGGCGAGCCCCCGATCATTCGTGCTCAGCAGGACAGGGCCAGGTTGTCGGTGCGGAGAGGCCGACCGGCAGCTTGGTCGAGGCATCGCCGCAGGCAAGATCGATCTGCGCCTGTTCGAGCCCGGTTGCGGCCGAGAGGTCAAGGCCTTCGATGTGGGTCAGGAACATGAAGGCGCGATCGAACATCGGCGTGGTTTCGAAGGTCGCGCCGGAGAGATCGGCACGGGAGAGATTGGCGAACGAGAATTTCGCCCCCGTCAGCACCGCCTTGTCGAAATCGGCGCGGCCGAGCTCAGCCTTTTCGAAGCTCGCGCCGGCGAGCCGGGCTCCGGCGAAATTGGCGCGCTGCAGCTCGGCG
The DNA here is from genome assembly GCF_056399245.1 of Rhizobium sp. 01N447_2. Lineage (NCBI taxonomy): Bacteria > Pseudomonadati > Pseudomonadota > Alphaproteobacteria > Hyphomicrobiales > Rhizobiaceae > Rhizobium > Rhizobium sp. 01N447_2. The sequence continues at coordinate 9,564 of NZ_JBFTQY010000059.1, read as the reverse complement.
CCGGCAAAGGAAGCACCATCGGCGGCGATATTGGCGAAGCTGGAGCGATAGGCCTCGATCTTGGCGAAGTTGGCGCCTTCAGCGTGCGCACCCTCCAATGAGGCCCGCACCAGCGTCGCTTTCTCCAGATTGGCGGATTTGACATTGGCCCCGGCAAGGTCGGTCAGCGAGAAATCGGTGCCGACGAGGTTGGCGCCTTCGAGATCACTGCCCTGCAACATCAGGTTCTTCTTGGTGCAATCCTGCCAGTCGAGCTGCGGCGAGGCCATGCTGCCGCAATCGGCGGCCCGGGTGACAACCGGCGGAAATGCCAGAAGGACGAGGGCAAGGAGACCGAGCGACGATCTTTGCATTGCCATTGAATTAATCACCCCCATAACGCTTACAATACGCTTCAGGCCGCTTTCCGCGAAGCAGGCCGCTTCGACATTCTTACACAGCTCAGACTACAATAAAAAGATGGCGCGCGCCGTTCACAATGGCTTTGCCTGATGGGTCTGGGGCTTTGCCTGATGCGTCTGGGGCTTTGCCGGGCAGGCAGGTCAATCCGCCTTGCCGGGCAGGTGGATCAATCCACCTTGCCGGGCAGGCGAAGTTCCATGCAGGTCAGGTCCAGCCAGCGGCCGAATTTGGTGCCGACCTCGGAAAATCTGCCGGCGATGCGGAAACCGAGCTTTTCGTGCAGCCTGATCGAGGCGGTGTTCTCGGCCTCGATGCCGGCAATCATCACATGGATATTGCCGGCCGCAGCACGCACGATCAGCTCCCGCATCAGCCGCTCGCCGATGCCGCCACCGCGGCAATCCTTGTCGACATAGACGGAATGTTCGACCGTGTGGCGGTAGCCGTCGAAGGCGCGCCAATCACCATAGGAGGCGTAACCCGCGACCTTGCCCGACATTTCGGCGACGATGACGGGAAAGCCGCGCGCCTTGCGCGCCTTGAACCATTCCAGCCGATTTTCGAGATCGACCAGCGTGTCGTTCCAGATCGCCGTCGTGTGCTCGACGGCGTGATTGTAGATATCGCGGATGGCAGAAAGATCGGCTTCGGTGGCGTCGCGGAGGAGGACAGCGTCTGTCATGATGCTCGGGTTCATATTGTTTGCGAAGGCGGGCATACGCCCCGCCTCGAGAGATGTAAACGGCGGACGCAAAACAGGAACGGCTTCGGGCACATCAGTCGTTCAGAGGCCTGGTGGCGACAGGCTGAAACAGGTGAAGACGGCCGAATAATGCACGGCCGCCGCGGTGACGACGAAGCCGTGCCAGATGGCGTTCTGGAAGCGCAGCTTCTCCCAGACATGGAAGATGACGCCGAGTGAATAGATGACACCGCCGATGACGATCAGCAGCATCGAGGCGGCGGGAATGCGCGAGGCGACGGGCTCGGCCACCAGAACGCCGCTCCAGCCCATGGCGAGATAAAGCAGGATGGCAAGACGGTCGAAACGCCCGGGAAAGACGCATTTCAGGATAATGCCGACGGCGGCGAACAGCCAGATCGCGACCAGCATGAACAAGAGCAGCGGATCGTCGGCGCCACGTTCGAGGAACGGCGTGTAGGTGGCGGCGATCAGCAGGAAGATCGCCGAATGATCGAAGCGGCGCAGATACCATTTCGTGCGCGAGACCGGCCAGGCGTTGTAGGAAAAGGAAATGGCAAGCGTCAGCACCAGCCCGACGCCGTAGATCCAGGCGGCGGCGAGCGCGCCGTAGGAACTCCAGACGGTGGCGTAGAAGATCAGCACGGTGGCGCCGATCAGCGCCAGCACGAGACCGACGCCATGGACGATACCGTCGGCGATCAATTCGTATCTGTCATAAGCCCAGCGAATGCCGTTGAACTCGGCCATGCACGCCAATCCGTTTCATACCCCGATTGCAATCGTCTCATCGAACGGACGGGCGCGCAACTGCGGCAAAGCGCACGGGCGGTAAATCTTCGTGACAGGCTGCACTTGCGCAAGATCAAACCTTCTGCCGGTCGACCAGCACCGAGCATTTGGCATGGCGCACGACCCGGTCGGCAGTGGCGCCGATAAAGTAGTTGGAAAAGTCGGGAACGTGCGAGGCGACGATAATCAGGTCGGCGCCACGGCTTTCGGCAGTCGAGATGATGGCTTTGGCGGGCGGACCGTTGGCAATTTCGACGGTTGCCGTGACGCCGGCTGCGGCGATCAGCGCTTCCAGCTTCTCGCGGCCGTCCTTCATGGCGTCCTCGACCATATTGGCCGGCAGTTCGATCGCGACATAGCTCGGCACATCTTCGATGACGTTGAGCGCGATGATCTCACCGCCGTCATCGAGCAGGGACGCCGCCTTGCGGAGGATTTTTTCTCCCTTGTCGATGCCGCCGAGCGCGATCGCTACGATGATCTTCCTGTACATGGCTTCCCTCCATGACTGAGATGCATAAGTTTCCTCTAAAGAAGATATGGACGCATTGATCGTGATCAAGTGGACACAAGTCATCGTCAACACCTGCTCAACGCTTCATCCTCAAAAACGGATCTTCTGTGAACAATCGGAATGCGCCATATAGGGATCAAGTACGGCAGCCGAGGGGAGATCAGAGGCGAATGAACCGGCGAAACTTCCTCGGGCTTGCCACAGGCGGCATGTTTGCCGCCACCGCCGGTACGCCTTCTATCTTACAGGCCAATTCAGAGGCAGGAGAACAATCCATGACGACCGAAACTTCCTATGCGCTGACGCGGCCCGCCTATATCGACCAGTCGCATCTCGTCGTCACCGACCTCGGTCTCGTTTCCGGCTTCTATCAATCGATGCTCGGCCTGAAGGTGATCGAGAAGACGGCGAGCGGCGAAGTGCTGGGTGTCGGCGATCTGCCGCTGCTGACGCTGACGACCACAAAGAATGCGACCATCGCGCCGCGCAACGCCGCCGGCCTTTTCCATACCGCCTTCCTGATGCCGAACCGGACCGAGCTCGCGCGCTGGCTGCGCCATGCGGCACAGAACAATGTCGTTCTCGACGGCGCCTCGGACCATCTCGTCAGCGAAGCGATCTATTTGTCCGATCCCGAAGGCAACGGCATCGAGATTTATGCCGACCGGCCGCACGAACAATGGAAATTCCACCAGGACGGCATGGTGGAAATGGCGACGCTGCGCCTCGACCTACAGGCGCTCTACAACAGCGCGCCTGATGAGCGCTGGGACGGCATGGCTGTGGGGACGGCGATCGGCCACCTGCATCTGCAGGTCGGCGACATCCCGCAGGCCGACGCCTTTTACCACGACGTCCTTGGCCTCAAGCTGATGGCGCGCTATCCCGGCGCGAGCTTCTTTGCGACCGGCGGCTACCATCACCATCTCGCCGCCAATATCTGGAACAGCCGCGGCGCCACGGCACGCGCCGGCAACATGACCGGGCTTTCGGACTACAAGGTCCGTTTCAACGACAAGGCGACGCTGGATGCGGCGGTCTCCAAACTCGACGCGCTGGAGATCAACAGCGAGAAGCGCGACGGCGGCGTGTTCCTGAGGGATCCCTGGGGCATCGGCCTGACGCTTTCGGCGTAACTCCTGCAACAACGGATCAGCCCTATCGGTTGAAGGAATAACGGCGGAAATCGGCCTGCTTCGGTTGCACGCCGGACGGCAAAGGGCGCCAAATGCTGTGCACCTTCACGTGCACCGCGCCACATTGTCACACCCTTGAGGAACCGGAACCCTATCGGCGCGTTTCCGTGAGGAAGCAATGGGGCTTCGGGGACCTCACCGCATGGGCATCGCCAATGGCATCCGCAAACAAGCAAAGAAGATCGCCATCGGCGAACGCCACACCAGCGCCTGGGCACAGTCGCTGAAGGAAGCTGCGGAAGAACTGCCGCCGCCACCGCTGCACCGGCTGGAAAAGGACGGGCTCGACGTCAGCATGGCCTGGGCGATCATCGGCATCTTCGGCATTCTTTTCCTTGCCGCCGTCTATCTGATGTCGCTGATCCTCATCCCGATCACGCTTGCCGTCGTCGTCGGCATGATCCTCGGTATGGCGGCAGAAAAGCTCAGCAGGATGGGCGTGCCGCGGCTTGCCAACGCCTTCATCCTGTCAAGCAGCGTGGCGCTGGTGATCTTCCTGCTGATCAACTCGCTCGCCGACCCGCTGATGACGCTTGCCAATGAAGGCCCGGCCTTCGCCGAGCGGACCATAAACCGCGTCATGCCTTATCTGGAGCGCATCAGATGGCTGCATATCACGCCGGCGACATTCGAAAGCGGGTCGATGTCGATCGGTGCGCTGCTCGAAAACACCGGCAACGTGCTGCACGTGGTGACAAGTAGCCTGACGCCGGCGCTGGTGCAGGGGATGATCTTCTTTGCGGCGCTGCTGTTCTTCCTCGCTGGTCGGGTCAACCTGCGCAAGACGATCATCATGACCTTCCGCACCCGCACGCAGCGCCTGGCGGCGATCCGTGTCATCAATGCCGTCGAGCAGGTGCTCGGCTTCTATTTCGCCACGGCCTCGCTGATCTATGTCGGGCTCGGCGTGGTCATGACTGTCATTGCCTATGCCGGCGGGCTGTCTGCCCCGGTGCTCTGGGGCTTCTTTGCCTTCCTGTCGAGCTTCATCCCCTATCTCGGCATCACGCTGATGACGTTTGCCGTCGCGGTCGCCGGCATCCTGACCCATGACGGCCTCCTTATCGGCCTGATGCCGGCCGCAGCCTTCTTCACCGTGCATCTGCTCATGGAGAACCTGATCTTCCCCGCCGTGATGGGACGGCGGCTGGAAATCAATCCCTTCGTCGTCTTCCTCGCCATCCTGTTCTGGACATGGATGTGGGGCGCCGTCGGCGCGATGCTGGCGCTGCCGCTCTCGCTGATCGTCATGACCGTCATCGACGAACTGCTGATCGAGGAAAAACCGCAGCCGCAGTTGCCGAAATGATCAACCGGGGGGACGTCAGTGGCATCTGATCTCGATCTTGCCGAATCCGATCACGACCAGATGGTGAGCGGGCGTTCTCTTTGGGGGAAAAGCGGCATACGGCCGGAATGGCGGCCGATCGACCAAAGCTTTTCCACCGACGTCGCCGTGATCGGCGGCGGCATCACCGGCGCATTGGTTGCCGAACATTTGACGGCGCGCGGTTTTTCCGTAGCGGTCATCGACCGGGAGGAGCCCGGTTTCGGCAGCACCGCGGCGAGCACGGCGATGCTGCAATGGGAAATCGACAGTACGCTCACCGAGCTCGAGGATTATTACGGCTTCGAGCGCGCGGCCGGCATCTACCGCCGCAGTGGTGCCGCGGTCGCCGGCCTTTCCAAACTGATCGCAGCAAACGGGATCGCCTGCGGCTTCCGGCCGCGCAACACGCTCTATCTCGCCGCCAATCGCGAAGGCGCGCGCGACCTCTTGGAGGAGCGCCAGCTTCGTCGCCGGGCGGGTCTGCCCGGCGTCTATCTCGAACATCCCGATCTCTTCACACAATTCGAGCTCGACCGCGATGGTGCGATCTATTCGCCGGGTTCGGCGGAGTGCGATCCGCTGCTTCTGACCTGGGCCTTGATCGAGATGGCGTTGCGGCGCGGTGCGCGGCTGGTGAGCGCTTCCGTGGCTGCGCTTCACAGCGAAGGTGGCCGCGTCTTGGCGAAAACGGATGGAGGGCACGTCATCGAGGCGCGGCATGTCGTGCTTGCGACCGGCTATTCGATGCCGGGCCTCGAAATGCCGAAGCTGCACCGGTCGAGTTCGAGCTGGGCGCTCGCCACCGTGGCGCAGGATCCGGCGAATTTCTGGCGCGACAGAGCGCTGATCTGGGAGGACAGCCACCCCTATCTCTACATGCGTACGACGCCGGACAATCGCATCGTCGCCGGCGGGGAGGATGACGAGACGAGCGACGCGCAAACGCGCGACCGCAGGCTGCCGGCCAAGATCATCGCAATCCAAGAGAAGATGCAGCGGCTGTGGCCGAAGGCGGATACACGCGTCGCCCATGCCTGGTGCGGCACCTTCGGCGAGACGACCGACGGACTGCCGCTGATCGGTCCGGTGCCGGAGATACCGCATGTGTTCGCAGCCTATGGCTACGGCGGCAATGGCATCACCTTTTCCTATCTCGCCGCGCAGATGATCGGCGCCATGCTGGCCGGCATGCAACGGGATTGGTTCGAGGATTTTGCACTCGACAGGGATGGGCCGGGTTTGGCGCGCTTTCATTCGGGAATGTATAGAAGCGAGACGGAAAGCCAAAGGCGCTGAAATTTCAGTCGTCTAGCTGGCTTGCTTTCTTGCACTCATTCGCAATTCTTCAACATGTTTAGCCACTTCGCGAACGTTTGGGATACCGATAAAGGCGAATTTTTTGACGCTATCCCCGTCTCCCTCCCGGCGAAAAGTCAGGGTTCCCGAGCGGTCCCATTTTTCCCGTACCTCCACAACGTTGATGGCCGTTGGTGCTATCGTCGTTGCTCGGCGCCTGATCAGATTTCGAACGATGAGAAGCCTGCGATCGGTGGCAGCGTAAGCGGTTCGGCCCGTAGCGATCATCTCGAAAACCGCGCCCGCTATGGCCGCGACACCGGCCAGTAAAAAGACTCCGGGGAATATGATGCCCATTATTCCATCCGCCTTTTCGACGATGGCAAGCGCATTGTCAGCCGGTAGAAAGCCAGCGCAACCGGAGATCACACAAATTAGGCCGATAATTAATTCAGGACACTTGGAAACGAAAGTTCCCCAGGCACCTGGTTGCCCTGTCCAGACAACAATTTCGGAGGGATGAAGCTCATTTTGAATTTCGCCTTCGACATTCCAAATCGCACGAGACATGCGCTCCCCTACGTTCCCGCAACCGAACAAACAAAAACAGCATTATTCGTTTTCCGGGGGTAAACAAGCAAGAGATTCGGACGCTCTATTCGGTCGTCTTGTCGTCGCCGGTATCCTCGACATCCTCGAGGCGGACGAACTCCGTGCCCTTGGCCTTGAGATCGACCAGCGCCTTGGCCACGCCCTCGCCGGCCGCATGGGTCGGCTGGTTGACGTGGGAGATGACGACATCGCCGTCCTTGCCCGAGGCGATGCGTTTTTCGGTGATGACAGCCCCGAGCAGCGAGCCGCCGTCGCCGTTTACGGAATAACCGGCAATGCGATAGCCCATGGCGCGGATCTCGCCGATGGCGGAAAGATCATATTTGGCGGTCGAGCCGCGGAACCAGTGCGGCGCCGGAATGCCGGCCGCGACCATGGCGGCAGCGCCGCCTTCGACTTCCTGCCGCACCGCCTGCGGCGAGCCGGCGGACGCGATGCCATAGATCAGCGTTGGCGTATCGACGGCCGGAATATGGTTCTGGCCGTGATTTTCGAGTTCGAAGAGATCAGGATTTTGCAGGAATACGGCAAGTGCTTCGGGATTGCGCTTCAGCCAGCGGGCAGTGACGAAGATCGTTGCCGGGATGCGTTCACGCACCAGCGTCGAAAGGATGCGCTCGTCCGCCTGCCCCATGCAGGCATCGAAGGTCAGCGCAATGCGAGCGTGGCCGACAAGGTTCGAGCGGGCGATGTGCAGATGCGGCTCGACGAGCTTTGGCGCCGACGCCTTCGGGGCCGGACTCACCGCAGCCGGGACCGAACCAACCGCCGTCGGCACGGCTGACGGAATTCCGTCCGCGAATGCAGCGGAGATGCTGACGAGAAGGAACGCCGAAGCGAGCAGGATGCGGTTCATATGATGGGTTTCTATGATTCGAACTGCCAATTTTAGCGGCAGCTCTCTCCCGGCGCCATGCGGCCGGATGTCACCGCAGCCGCTTGGACGGACAGGGCCGTATCAATCATAGAGATAATACTTGTCCCACTTCTCGCGCGGCACCTTCTCGCCGATCTCGTAGTTGAGCTCGCGCACATTGATATGCTGCGGACCGGTGATGCAATTGTAGGAGAGATGGTACCAGTCGCCCTTGCTGCGAAAGACGGCACCCGGCGCGTCCAGCGAATTGTCGCCGGGGATCGGGTCCTTAAAGGTGTAGGCGATCACCTTGTCGGGCTTGAAGCCGGTGCTGTCCTTGTTGATGCGGCTCATCGCCTCGGTGTCGCAGCTCTGTTCCAGGCGGGTCGAGGGATCGAGTTTTTCCAGCTGCTTCTTGATGGCGGGATCGACGGCAAAGGCGGGGGCTGCAAGGCTTGCGAGGGATACAAACAGGATCAGACGTTTCGGCATTGCGGAGAGAATCCCTTACTGTTCTGCAATTTCTACCCTACCGCCGACAGCTTGCCGGGAGCTTGGCACGTGCAAATTCACTGAGATAGCGGACTTTCTTAAATATTGTGGTGACATCAAGGCAAGGTGGGCTGGGTGTCCTCCTTGTCTGTGGAAGGTCATCTGCGCCCTTGCCGCACCCTTGCCGCTTGATCCGGCGGCGGCGCGCCTCTATCTCTTGCCAACCCGACATTCCGACCCGGAGCCATTCCTTGTCCGTTTTCAAGAGCCTGCCGACACCGCCTGCCGCACCGAAGAAGCCCGTCTCCGATACGCGCCACGGCATTACCCGCACGGACGACTATGCCTGGCTGCGCGCCGACAACTGGCAGGCGATGTTCAAGGATCCGTCGATACTCGACCCTGAGATCCGCCGGCATCTCGAAGCCGAAAACACCTATATGAACGCGGCGATGGAGGACACCAAGCCGCTGCAGAAGGTGCTGTTTGCCGAAATGCGCGGCCGCATCAAGGAAGACGACAGCTCGGTGCCGATGAAGGACGGCGCCTATGCTTACGGCACCTTCTACGTGACCGGCGGCGAACAGCCGCGCTTTTTCCGCATCGCCCGCGACGGCAATGTCGCCGACGAATCGATCCGCACGGTGCTGCTCGACGGCGACAAGGAGGCGGCCGGCAAGGCCTATTTCCGCCTCGCCGGTCTCGACCATACGAGCGACCACAGCCGCGGCATCTGGGGTTATGACGACAAGGGTTCGGAGTTCTTCACGCTGCAGGTGCGCGACCTCCAGACCGGGCAAGACCTTGCCGACCGGATCGAGAATACCGGCGGCGGCGGCGTCTGGGCGCCCGACGGCAAGAGCTTCTTCTATTCGGCGCTCGACGAGAACCACCGGCCGTCGAAGGTGTTCCACCATATTCTCGGCCAGCCGCAGTCGGAAGACCGGCTGGTCTATGAGGAAGCGGATGCCGGCTTCTTCATGGGCGTCGGCGGCTCGCTGCTCGACGATTTCATCTATATTGACATTCACGACCACGAGACCAGCGAATACCGGCTGCTATCGACCAAGGACCTCACAGCCGAGCCGAAACTGGTGGCGGCACGCGAGGAAGGCATCGAATATTCGCTGACCGAGGGCGGCGACGTCTTCTACATCCTCACCAATGACGGGGGCGCCAAGGATTTCAAGATCATGGAAGCGCCGGTCGACAATCCGGTGAAGGAGAACTGGCGCGAAGTGGTCGCCCACAAGCCCGGCACGCTCGTTATCAGCCACATGGCCTATGCCCGCCATCTTCTGTGGCTGGAACGCAAGGACGGGCTGCCGCAGATCATGATCCGCGATCGGGCGACCGGCGAGGAACATGCGG
>NZ_JBFTQY010000058.1:0-55309 GCF_056399245.1 Rhizobium sp. 01N447_2 | reverse complement strand
GAGATCGAATGCCCCGGGAACTGGAAGGCTACGCAGGCTGTCCTCTCCGAGATCGAAACCCGCCTCAAGCCCTCCATCCTCGCCTGCGGCCCCGCCGAAATTCACGGTCTACTCAACGGGCTCGACGGCCACTTCGTCGCGCCCGGCCCCTCTGGCGCACCTACACGCGGGCGGCCTGACGTCTTGCCGACGGGCCGCAATTTCTATTCGGTCGACAGCCGCGCCGTGCCGACGCCGGCCGCCTATGAGCTTGGCAAAAAATCCGCGGAACTGCTGGTGCGCCGCTATGTGCAGGATCACGGCGAGTGGCCTGTTTCCTTCGGGCTGACGGCCTGGGGCACGTCAAACATGCGGACCGGCGGCGACGATATCGCCCAGGCGCTGGCGCTGATCGGCGTCAAGCCGCTCTGGGACATGAGTTCGCGCCGCGTCACCGGCTACGAGATCATTCCGCCGGCGATGCTCGGGCGGCCGCGCGTTGACGTGACGCTCCGCATTTCCGGCTTCTTCCGCGATGCCTTTCCCGAGCAGATCGCGCTGTTCGACAAGGCGATCCGCGCCGTCGGAGCGCTTGAAGAGGACGAGGCCGACAATCCGATCGCAACGCGCATGCGCGGCGAGGCGGCAAGGCTTGGTGCCGCCGGCCTGGACGAAGTCTCGGCAAAGCGCCGGGCGGGCTACCGCGTTTTCGGCTCGAAGCCCGGCGCTTACGGCGCCGGCCTGCAGGCGCTCATCGACGAAAAGGGCTGGGAGCGGCGCGCCGATCTCGCCGAAGCCTATCTCGTCTGGGGCAGCTATGCCTATGGCGCCGGCGAGGAGGGCAGGGCCGAACGCGGCCTGTTCGAGGAACGGCTGCGCTCGGTGCAGGCCGTCATTCAGAACCAGGACAATCGCGAGCACGACCTGCTCGACAGCGACGACTATTACCAGTTCGAGGGCGGCATGGCCGCCGCCGCCGAGCAGCTCGCGGGCGCTCGTCCCTCGATCTATCACAACGACCATTCCAAGCCGGAAAAGCCGGTGATCCGTTCGCTGGAAGAGGAGATCGGCCGCGTCGTGCGCGGGCGCGTCGTCAATCCGAAATGGATCGCGGGCGTCATGCGCCACGGTTACAAGGGGGCAGCCGAGATCGCCGCCACTGTCGATTATCTCTTTGCCTTCGCAGCAACGACGGGTGCGGTCGGCGAACATCATTTCGAGGCGGTTTACCAGGCCTTCGTCGCCGATCCCGCCGTCGCCGGCTTTATGGCCGAGAAGAACCCTGCGGCATTCGACGAGATGAGAGAGCGGCTGCTTGAGGCGATCGACCGCAGCCTCTGGACGCCGCGCAGCAATTCGGCCCGGTTCGACCTGGCTGCTACACAGCAGAATGAGGTGACCCAATGAGCGACGAGACCCCTGATAGCGAGATCGCAGAAGGCGGAGTTGGCAAGGACGACGCGCGCCATGCTGAGAAGATGGCGAAGAAGAAGGCCGCGCGCGACAAGATCATGGCGACCAAGACCGATGGCAAGGGCCTGATCATCGTTCACACCGGCAAGGGCAAGGGCAAGTCGTCTGCCGCCTTCGGCATGATCTTCCGCCATATCGCCCACGGCAAGCCGTCGGCCGTCGTGCAGTTCATCAAGGGCGCGATGTGGACCGGCGAGCGTGACCTGATCGAGAAACATTTCTCCGATCTCTGCCAGTTCCACACGATGGGCGAGGGCTTCACCTGGGAGACGCAGGACCGCGCCCGCGATGTCGCGGCAGCGTCGGCCGCCTGGGAAAAGGCCAAGGAACTGATCCGCGATGAAAGCAACTCCATGGTGTTGCTCGACGAGATCAACATCGCGCTGCGCTACGACTATCTCGACATCAACGAAGTCGTCGCCTTTCTGAAGAGCGAGAAGCCCCATATGACGCATGTCGTGCTGACGGGGCGCAACGCCAAGGAAGAATTGATCGAAATCGCCGATCTGGTGACCGAGATGGAGCTCGTCAAACACCCCTTCCGCTCCGGCATCAAGGGGCAACCGGGCGTGGAGTTCTGAGGCGGTCAGTTGAGCGCGAGGCTGCGCAGGATGGCAGCCGTTTCCTCATCCGCCGGGAAGAAGGATTCGACCGCGAGTTCCGACAAAGTGATTTCGACCGGCGTGCCGAAGACAGTCGTTGTCGAGATCAGGGAAAGCAAGCCGGCCTTGGTGGAAAGCTGAAGAGGAACGGCGATGCCGGCATAGTCGGTATGGACCTCGCCAGCAGTTTTAGGCGCTGGATAGGACAGCAACTCCTTCAAAAGCTTGTCCAACATTGGATCGCCCGAAGCCGAGAACTGTTGGCGCAGCCTGCCGATAAGGTGGGCGCGCCACTCGGAAAGGTTTTTGATATGGGGCGCCAATCCTTGTGGATGCAGGCTGAGGCGCAGTACGTTGACGGGTGGTGTGAGCAGAGACTGGTCGGAAACGGCTGAGAGCAGCGGAGCGATGGCCGCATTGGCCGCGATGAGTGTCCAATGGCGGTCGACAGCGATTGCTGGGAAGGGCTCGTGCCCTTTCAGCACCATGTCGATGGCGCGACGGGCCGGTTCCAATGCGGGATCGTCGAGCGCGCGTTCGGCAAAAACAGGAGCGAAACCCGCCGCGAGCAGCAGCGGGTTCCGATCGCGAAGGGGCACGTCGAGCCGTTCGGCAAGATGCAGCAGCATGTCGCGGCTCGGTGTCGAGCGCCCGCTCTCGATGAAGCTCAGATGCCGCTGCGAGATCTCCGCCTCCAGCGCGAGGTCGAGCTGGCTCATGCGGCGGCGCTGGCGCCATTCACGCAGATGGTCTCCAAGGGAGCGGGCGGTCGGCGTCATCAGGCGGCTTCCGGCAGCAAATCTATGAAACCGCGGACAGATTTCAGCTTGCCGCCTTCGAGCTCGGCGAAATCCGTGCCCTTGATTAGCGCATCGCCGTTTTCCGGGCCGAGGCCCCAGGAGAAGCGCAGGTTGTCGCCGTAGCCGTCGGCCGCCCCGATGAGGGCGAAGCGGAAGCCGGGGAAGCGGCTTTGCACCGCCTCGACCAGTGAATTGATCTGCTCATGGCCTTCGCCGCGCATCAGTGGGTCGATATAGGTCGCGGCTTTGCTCCAGCTCTCGGCGATGAGAGCGCGACGGCGAGCGGCATCCGTCTCATTCCAGATGGCGAGATAGCGCTCTGCGTTGGTGTTTGCGTCGTTCATCGGGTCATCTCCTTTTGATCGCCCATCAGTTCCTGGCAGTCCGATCATGCGGGAAGGCGATGCACCTTATCAATTACGCCAGAGGTAATGGAAGATGGTCGAGGGGTCTGTCAGACGCCGAGCCAGACACGCAGCGGATTTACTGGGTCGGCGAGCAGCTTTACCGCAAGGGCGACGCAGATGATCACGAGCAGCGGCTTGATGAGCTTTGCGCCGATGCGCATGGCCAGCCGCGAGCCCAGCTGTGCGCCGAGGAACTGGCAAGCACCCATCAACAGGCCGATCTTCCAGAGTATCGCGCCGAAGCTTGCGAAGACGATCAGCGCGCCGAAATTCGAGCCGAGATTGAGAAGCTTGGTGTGGGCCGTCGCCTTCAGCATGCCGAAGCCGGCGAGCGTGACGAAGGCCAGCATGAAGAAGGAGCCCGTGCCGGGGCCGAAGACGCCGTCATAGAAGCCGATGACAGGCACCAGCGTCAGACCGAAGATAAAGGGGGGCATGCGGCGGTGGGTGTCGAGGTCGTTGAGGTTCGGCTTGACGGCGAAGAAGATGGCGATCGTCACCAGGAGCACCGGCATGATGGCCTGCAGCACCTGGCCTGGAACGACCGTGGCGAGTGCGGCGCCGAGCGAACCGCCCATGACAGCCATCAGCGCCATCGGCAATTGTTCCGCAAGCTGCACATGGCCCTTGCGGGTATAGGCGATCGTGGCCGAGGCCGCGCCGAAGAGGGACTGCACCTTGTTGGTGCCGAGGGTCTGGAGCGGCGGAATGCCCGCGATCAGCATGACGGGGACGGTGATGAGGCCGCCGCCGCCGGCAATGGAATCGACGAACCCGGCAAAGAAAGCCGCTGCGCAGAGCAGCAGAAGCAGATGGAAGGCGACATCGGGCAAGGTGGTATTCCGGGCAGGGATTTCGGACGGCCTTGTTGCATTTGCCGCCCCAAGCTGCAATGGCTGCAAAGACATGGGCAGGGCGTATTTGACGGTTTCCATGAGCGATATCTCTTTCGATACGGCGAGGCGCCACGTGCTCGGCCTCGGCTGCGAGCGCGGGACGCCGCCTGCCGAGGTGCTGGCGCTTGCGATCGAGGCGCTCGACGCAGCCGCTATCGGCGCGGCGGGACTCACAGCCATTGCCTCGATCGACAGCCGAAGACTGGAGCCGGCGATCCTTGCCGTTGCCGCGCATTTTTCCGTGCCTGCCGTGTTTTTCGGCGCGCTGCGGCTGGAGGAGGAGACGCCKCGGCTCGCGAATCCCTCCGCGATCGTCTTTGCCCGCGTCGGCTGCCATGGGGTCTCCGAGGCAGCTGCGCTGGCGGCTGCGGGGCCGGATGCCGAGCTTGCTGTCGCCAAGATCAAATCTGCACATGCGACGGCGGCAGTTGCCCGTAGCGGGTTGCAGAAAGCCTAGTGGACGTTATGGTGGCGCCAATTCGCGGCGCCGTCCGGCTGCTTCACGGTTCACATCTAGAGGATATCTCATGCACAAGGTCATCTATGACACTGACCCTGGCGTCGACGACGCCATGGCGCTTCTCTTCCTGCATCGTCATCCCGAAATCGACCTTCTCGGCATCACCACGGTTTTCGGCAACGCCTCGGTCGAGACGACAACGCGCAATGCGCTCTTCCTCAAGCGCGAATGGAATATTCCGGCACCCGTTTCCAAAGGCGCCAGCGTCACCATCGATTCCTCGCGCGCGGAGCGGCCATGGCCGGCCATGGTGCATGGCGAGAACGGCCTCGGTGATATCGACGTGCCCGAGACGATCGACCTGCCGCTCGATCCGCGCCCGGCGCATCGCTTTATCATTGACACGGTGCGCGCCCATCCAGGCGAAGTGCGACTCGTCGCCGTTGGCCGAATGACCAATCTGGCGCTGGCGCTGAAGGAAGATCCCGAGATTGCGACGCTGGCCAAGGACGTCGTCATCATGGGCGGCAATTTCTATGTGCCGGGCAATGTCTCGCCGGTCGCCGAGGCCAATATCCACGGTGATCCTGAGGCTGCCGACATCGTCATGACCGCGCCCTGGAAGGTCGCCGTCATCGGCCTCGACGTCACCGCGATCACCACGATGAGCCGCAGCTATCTCGGCGAGATGGCGGCTAGGGGTGACAAGGCGGTCAAGCAGCTCGACGCACTGTCGCAGTCCTACATCGATTTCTACAAGCACGCGGTTGAAGACGGCATGATGGTGCATGACAGCTGCGCCTGTGTCTATGTCGTGGTGCCGGAGCTGTTCTCGTCGATATCGGGTGCGGTGCGCGTCGTCTGCGGCGGCATCGCCGACGGTCAGACGATCGTCAGGCCGGACGCCCGGCGTTTTCCGACTGACGGCGCTTGGGATGGCCTGCCGAGCCAGGTCGTCTGCACCGGTATTGAATCGGAGAAGGTCCTCGACCTCATCCGCAACACGCTGCTCGCAGCCTGAGGGATGGGAGAGCCGGCGCATCGCGCCGGCTTTCGATATATGATAATATATTCATATTGTTGTGCCGGTTTTTCGAGAATTCGAATCCGCCTCTTCGCAAAGTGAGTCATGGTCGTCTTAGCAACTTCAAGTGAGGTGATGGGCGCGGCGTTGACCTTGCCCTTTGCGGGGCCTAGATCAGCAGGATGATCGATGCCGCATTCTCCCATCTTCCGGCGCTGGAGCCGGGCAGCGTCTGGCTCGTCGGCGCCGGTCCCGGCGATCCCGGCCTTTTGACGCTGCTAGCCGCCAAGGGGCTTTCCGAGGCCGACGTCATCGTCCACGACGCGCTGGTCAACGAGGAATGCCTGGCGCTGGCGCGGCCGGAAACGCTGGTCGAATATGCCGGCAAACGCGGCGGCAAGCCTTCGGCGAAACAGCGCGATATCTCGTTGCGGCTGGTGGAACTGGCGCGCGCCGGCAAGCGAGTGCTGCGGCTGAAGGGCGGCGATCCCTTCGTCTTCGGGCGCGGCGGCGAGGAGGCGCTGACGCTGGTCGAGTACAACATCCCCTTCCGCATCGTGCCCGGCATCACCGCCGGTATCGGTGGGCTCGCCTATGCCGGCATTCCGGTGACGCATCGCGACATCAACCATGCCGTGACCTTCCTCACCGGCCATGATTCCTCCGGCATCGTACCCGACAGGATCAACTGGGACGCGATCGGCCGAGGTTCGCCCGTCATCGTCATGTACATGGCGATGAAGCATATCGCCGAGATCAGCGCCCGCCTGATCGCCGCCGGCCGGCTGCCATCGGAACCCGTCGCCTTCGTCTGCAATGCCGCCACTGGCCGGCAGCAGGTGCTGGAAACGACGCTCGGGGAGGCGACCGAGGCTGTTGCGACTTCCGGGCTCGAGCCGCCGGCGGTGGTCGTCGTCGGCGAGGTTGTGCGGCTGAGGGCCTCGCTCGACTGGCTCGGCGCACTCGCTGGACGGCGGCTGCAGCCCGATCCGTTTCGCCGGTCCGGCAAGGTGCGAGCATGAGCGGCCTCCTGATCGCAGCCCCTTCCTCCGGCGCCGGCAAGACGACGGTAACGCTCGGGTTGCTCCGAGCGCTTCGCCGGCGCGGCATCGCGGTCGCGCCCGGCAAAGCCGGCCCCGACTATATCGATCCCGCCTTCCATGCAGCGGCGAGCGGCACGCTCTGCCTGAATTTCGATCCCTGGGCGATGCGTGGGGAATTGATCTCGGCCAATGCCGCGCTTCACCGCTCCGGCGACCGCATCCTCGTCATCGAGGCGATGATGGGGCTTTTCGACGGAGCAGCCGACGGGCGGGGCACGGCGGCCGATCTTGCCGCCCAGCTCGGGCTGTCGGTGGTGTTGGTCGTCGACGCCTCGCGCATGTCGCAGTCGGTGGCGCCGCTGGTTGCCGGGTTTGCCGGCTTCCGCGCCGATGTCCGCGTTGCCGGCGTCATCCTCAACAAGGTCGGCAGCGACCGGCATGAGGCGATGCTGCGACAGGCGCTGGAGGCTATCCGCATGCCCGTCATCGCCGTCATCGGCAACGACAAAGGGCTTTCCCTGCCGGAGCGCCATCTCGGGCTGGTCCAGGCCGGCGAACATGCCACGCTCGACGCTTTCATCGATCATGCGGCGGATGCGGTCTCCGAGGAATGCAATTTCGAATTTCTGCTGCGCATTGCAAAGCAGGGGCTCAACCGGCCATCGGCCGCCAATATTGACCGCCTGCCGCCGCTGGGCGCACGCATCGCCGTGGCGCGCGATGTCGCCTTTGCCTTTTCCTACGAGCATATGCTGCTCGGCTGGCGCCGCCGGGGTGCTGCGATCTCCTTTTTCTCGCCGCTCGCTGACGAGGCGCCGGCTTTGGATGCCGATGCGATCTATCTGCCCGGCGGTTATCCCGAGCTGCATGCCGGACGGCTTGCAGAGGCGCAGAATTTCCGCGCCGGCATGCTCGATGCGGCAGCGCGCGATATCCGGATCTATGGCGAGTGCGGCGGCTATATGGTGCTCGGCGACGGGTTGATCGATGCGGAGGGCAAGCGTCATCAGATGCTCGGCCTGCTGCCCGTCGTCACCAGTTATGCCGAGCGGAAACGCCATCTCGGCTATCGCCGTGTTGTGCCGCTCGACGGCGCCTTCTTCGCGCGGATGATGACGGCGCATGAATTCCACTATTCCAGCGTCGTCTCAGAGGGCGAGGGCAAGCGGCTGTTTCAGGTACAGGACGCGCTCGGAACCGATCTCGGCATGGCCGGGCTGCGGCGCGAGCAGGTGGCGGGCTCCTACATGCATCTGATCGATCTGGCCGGAGCCTCCGTATGAGCGCACCGATCGCCCATGGCGGCGGCATCACCGCCGCTGCCGCCGTCTTCGGCGGCAGGCCGGAAGACTGGCTCGATCTTTCCACAGGCATCAATCCGTGCCCCGTCGCGCTGCCTGACATTCCGGCAAGGGCCTGGCATCGCCTGCCGGACCGACATCTTTTTGATGAGGCAAGGCGCGCGGCGCGCGACCACTACGGCAGCGGCAAGATTCTGCCGCTACCAGTGCCTGGCACACAATCGGTGATCCAGCTTCTGCCACGTCTGGTCGAGGCGGGTAGGGTGGTTGGCGTCACGGCCGAGCGAGTCGATGTGACGGACAACGGGGTTGCCGCGACGGACGATAGGATCGCCGTGACGGACAACAGGGTTGCCGTGGTAACGCCGACCTATGGCGAGTATGCGCGCGCCTTCACCTCGGCCGGTTTTACCGTCGACGCGGTCGATAATGTTGCCGCGATCGGGATCGAGCATAGGCTGGCTGTCGTCGTCAATCCGAACAATCCTGACGGACTGGCATGGCCGGCCGAAACACTGATTGCCCTGCACGACAGGATGAAGGCAGCAGGCGGGCTTCTCGTCGTCGATGAAGCCTTCGGTGATACCGATCCAGCGCTCAGCCTTGCATCCCGTGCGCCGCAGCTTTCCAACATCATCATCTTCCGCTCCTTTGGCAAGTTCTTTGGACTTGCCGGCCTCCGGCTCGGTTTCGCGATTGCGCGCGGCGATATTCTCGCGCGTTTCGAAGACTGGCTCGGACCTTGGGCGGTCTCCGGACCGGCCCTTTCGATTGCAGGTTCGCTGCTGCGATCGGACGTTTCTGCTATCCGCAGCCGCATCAACGAACGTTGCACCGGTCTGCATGCCGTGCTGAAGGCCGCGGGGTTGCGGATGGCTGGAGGAACGGCACTCTTCACCCTTGTCGCCGATGCGAGAGCCGGCGACATTTACATGCATCTCTGCCGCCATCATATTCTCGTCCGCAAATTCGGCTATGCGCCGAATTGGCTGCGTTTCGGGCTGACGCCCGATCCGGCAGCAGACAGGCGGCTTGGCGAAGCCCTTCAGAGATTTGAGCGATGACGATCGACGAAAACCTTCTCGTACTGCTTCTGGCGCTGCTGCTCGACCGGATCGCCGGCGATCCGCAATGGCTGTGGTCGCGGATGCCGCATCCCGTCGTCGTCTTCGGCGCGGCGATCTCCTATGCCGACCGGCAGCTCAACCCAGCAAGCCTCACGGGCTCGCAACGCCGAATGAACGGTATTGCCGCCATCCTGGCGCTGCTTCTTTTGACGGTAGCCGCAGGCTTCGTGTTCAACCGGTTCTTCGCGCTGTTCGGCCCTGTCGGCATCTTGCTAGAGACCGGGCTGGTGGCGATCTTCCTGGCTCAGAAAAGCCTTGCCGATCATGTCGCGGCCGTCGCCGTCGCGCTGCGCGACGAGGGGCTTACCGGCGGGCGGGCCGCCGTCTCCCGCATCGTCGGGCGCGATCCCGAGACGCTGGACGAGCCGGCCGTCTGCCGCGCGGCGATCGAAAGCCTCGCCGAGAATTTCTCCGACGGCGTCGTCGCGCCGGCGCTCTGGTATGCCGTCTTCGGCCTGCCGGGGCTCTTCGCCTACAAGATGCTGAACACGGCGGATTCGATGATCGGCCATAAGTCGGAAAAATACATCGACTTCGGCTGGGCTGCCGCCCGACTCGACGATGTCGCCAACTGGCCGGCCGCGCGCCTCTCCATCCTGCTGATTGCCGCCGGCGCCTGGATCCGGCGGGGAACAAGCGCCGGCCGTGAGGCGATCCGCGTGGCGATGCGCGACGGGGCCTTGCACCGCTCGCCGAATTCCGGCCGGCCGGAGGCGGCCATGGCGGGCGCGCTGAACGTCCAGCTCGCCGGGCCGCGCATCTATGGCGGCGTCATCGTGCGCGAACCGATGATCAACGACACCGGCCGCGACGTGGCGACCTCGGGCGACATCGAGGACGGCGTATCGGTATTCTACGCCAGTTGCATGGTACTCGCCGGCATCACCTTCGGGCTGTTTTTGTGTTTTCTGTAGGATTGTTGCGTGCATGCCCCCAGTGGACAGGCCAGGCTCAAACGTTTATTCCGACCGCCTCATATCTCCATCAGACCGGAAGCAGAGCGATGACAGTTCAGGTTGAATTACCGTGCCCGAAGTGCAAGAGCACCAAGATGAAGTTCGAGCGGCCCGAGATCCGGGAGACCGACATCATCACTTGTGCGGCCTGCGGGCATAATCTCGGCACGATGGCCTCGATCCGCGAGAAGATGAACAAGGCCTACCAAGGGCTCAAGAAGCCTTCGGCGGCGCGCAAACTCCAGTGAGGCAGGTGCCGCTATCTTCCGGCGCCAGCTCCCGCTTGGCTCGTTAAAATTGTGATTACCATTCGGATTAAAGCAATATAATAAGTATTGCCGTAGTCTCTCTTTCGTGAGGGCGCAATTAAGCTGCGCGAGTTCGAAGAGGGGTTATGATGAAGACGATTTTGGCGGCTGCGGCCGCAAGTTTATTGCTGCAGTTTTCTCCCGTTGCCGCTCAGGCAGCGACGCTGGTCGCCAATATCAGCATCGGCAAGCAGATGATGACCGTTTCCGAGAACGGCTTCGTCAAGTATCGCTGGAAGGTTTCGACCGCGCGCAACGGCTATGTCACGCCGACGGGTTCGTGGAGCGCCAAGTGGCTGTCGCGCGATCATCGCTCACGCAAATACGACAATGCGCCGATGCCGTTTGCGGTGTTCTTCAACGGCGGTTACGCCGTTCACGCCACCTTCGATTTGAAGCGCCTGGGCACGCCGGCCTCGCATGGCTGCGTTCGCCTGCATCCCAACAATGCAGCCGAGTTCTTCTCGCTGGCGCGGCAGGCCGGGCTTGCCAATACCCGCGTGGTCATTACGCGCTGATCCCGGATCAGCGCCTGACCCCGATGTCGGCAGATGGTCCCGTTCTATGCGCTGATCATCCGCTCCAGTTCATCCATGTCGGGCACGATGATATGTCGGAAGTTCTCGATGCGAATGACGCCGCTCTTGCGCAGCCTGGTCATCTGGCGGCTGACGGTTTCGATCGTCATCCCAAGAAAATCGGCGATCTCGGCGCGGGACAGCGGCAGGTCGAACGCGGTGCTCGTGGCGGTCTGCGGTTCGGCGTGTGTGGCGATCAGGTAAAGCAGGCTTGCGACTTTCTCGCCTGCGGTGCGCCGGCCGAGGGTCAGCATCCACTCGCGCGCGGCGTCCAGCTCCTTTAGCGCCTGATCGTGCAGGCTGCGCTGCAGCTCCGGCGTCTCAGATATCATCCGGTCGAGCAGGTTGCGGGGAAAGACGCAGATTTCGGCATCGGTCGCGGCCTCAGCCGACAGCGAGCTTTCACGGATGAACGGTCTGCCGACGAAATCGGGGGCGAATTGCAGGCCGACGATCTGCTGGCGCCCGTCCTGCATCACTTTGCAGAGCTTCACCACCCCGCGCATGATGTTCGAATAGAAAGAGCTTTCCGACCCTTGGGCGATGATCTCGCAGCCGGCCTCGATCTTGCGGCGCAGAGAGTGGCGGTTGAGCTCTCTCAATTGACCGCTCGACAGGGCGCCGCAGACGACGCCGTGCCGCGCCTGGCAGGAAGCGCAAGCGACGGGAGTGCCGGTCTCGAAAAGCTCACTGCGGGCAACATCCATGTCCTGATCCCTTTTGAAATCCTCGTGTGGCTGGCACGACTGGCGCGTTCGGCATGGACAGCATGCCCGCGCATGCCCCAGCGCCGCTTGAGGATTATCAATTTTGCCGGGATCGCTGTTTGATCTAGATCAAAGCATGCCCGCCCGTGGGTTTTGTCGGGAACCGCGTTGCCCCGGTGCGCGGGCCATCCATGGGTTTGATTCGGACGGCTTCTCCGATCTGCCGGCGCGGCGGGCCTTCCACAGAGGCCTCGCCTTCCGCCTCGACGCCTGTTCGGATGACCGCAAAGGCGGGCATTCCATTGCTGTTTAAGCAACACCCGATCGGCAAATTGCCATCGTGCCGGGACGAAAGCATTGGCTTTTGAAATGGATTTGCCTATGAGGGGGTTTAAATCGTCATTTCATGAGGTACAGCGCGTGACCGCTACATTCGATAAAGTTGCCGACATTATTGCAGAGACCAGCGAGATCGACCGCGCGACGATCACGCCGGAGAGCCATACKATCGACGACCTCGGTATCGACAGCCTTGATTTCCTCGACATCGTGTTTGCGATCGACAAGGAATTCGGCATCAAGATCCCGCTCGAAAAGTGGACGCAGGAAGTCAACGAAGGCAAGGTTTCCACCGAAGAATACTTCGTGCTGAAGAACCTCTGCGCCAAGATCGACGAGCTCAAAGCAGCCAAGGCCTGAGCGACATAACCGTCTTTTTTGAACGCCCTGCCGCCGTGAATATGGCGGCCGGGCGATTTTGTTCCTAAGTAGGCGTCACCGGCGGGCGGATCTGGCCTGTCGGGCCGGAGGATCCGAATGCTGCTGGAATATTTCCAGATGATTGACCGCGTCGAAGCGGTGGACCTGAAGAAGGGCACGCTTAAGGCGCGATCCGTCGTGCCGGCCAAGAGCCCCGTCTTCGAGGGTCATTTTCCCGGCATGCCGCTCGTTCCCGGCGTGCTCCTGATCGAGACCATGGCGCAGGCCTCCGGCATGCTGGTGCTTGCCGTCACCAATTTTGCCGCCATGCCCTTCCTGATGACGCATATCGCGCTGCTTTCGGCCGCCAGCGCGCCGAAAGCGATCGTCGAGACCGAAAAGTTCAAGCCCTATCCGGTGCATCCGCTGCCCGAGATTGACTGGTCGCAGCAGATCGCCAAACGCGGCGACCAGCGCCAGATGGAGAACTGGCAACGCATCGGCGTCTTCGCCGCCGGCCTTGCGCTCGACGATGCCGGCTTCAAGGACGATATCGAGGCTTGCGGTACGATGGACATGATCGTGGCGGCCGGCGGCGGCGAGCGCGACATCAATGTCGACACACTGATCGTCGACGAAGCGCTGAAGCGCAATGACCGCGAGCTGCTGCTCAACGAGAAGCTGACGACGGAGCTGAGACCGACGCTGTTCCTCGCCCAGCTTTCCAACCTGCTCGCCGGCAATATCTCGATCGTGCACAAGGTCACCGGCTCGTCTCGCACCTTCATGGGCGAGGAAGCGGCCGGCATTTCTGCCGTCGAGACAGCCTTTTACCGCATCAAATCAGGCGAATCCTCGCATGCGCTTGTTGGCGGCGCGTTCGCGGCCGAGCGGCCTGACATGATCCTGCTCACCGAAGCGATCGGCGCCCATGCGCGCGGCGACTGGGTGCCGCTCTGGTCGCGCAAGCCGAGCGATGGCGGCGGCATGATCACCGGTTCGGCAGGCGCTTTCCTGGTGCTGGAATCGCGCAAGCATGCCGAAGCCCGCGGCGCTCATATCTATGCCGTCATCGATGCGGTCGAGGGCGACCGCGGCAACCGCAATTCCGGCAATCTCGAGGTTCGGCTGGAGCGGCTTCTGGGGCCGGCAGCCGGGCTTGCCACTGAGAGCACGGCGATCTTTTCCGGCTCGACCGGCATGCACGATCTGGCGGCCCGCGAGCGGGCGGTGCTCGAACATCAATTGCCCGACGTTGCGATCCGCGGCTTCGGCGGCGTTACCGGCCACACGATCGAGACGCAGTTCACGCTGGGTCTGGCGCTCGCAGCCCTTGCCGTCGACGGCAAGGCAAAAGTTCCGCCCTTCGATGCCGCCCATGAGGCGCCGATGCGGGCAGGCGCCACCGCCGCCGTCGTGACCACGGTCGGACACCAGCGCGGCGAGGGCGTCGCCGTTCTTTCCGCAAATGCGTGAGGAGTGAGAGATATGACAGCTTCCGCTTATAGAGATCACCTCGGCCGTCCGATCGTGGCTGTTACCGGCATGGGCATCATCACCTCGCTCGGCCAGGGCCTCAGCGACAACTGGGCGGCGCTTTCGTCAGGCACGTCGGGCATTCACGAAATCAACCGCTTCCCGACTGAGGGCCTGTCGACGCGGATCGCCGGCACCGTCGATTTTATCGGCATCCCGGTGCCGAATGCCGTCGAGCGCTCCTATGCCTTTGCCCGCGAAACGACGATCGAGGCGCTTGCCGATGCTGGCCTTTCCGGTGATTTCAATGGCCCGCTATTCCTCGCCGCCCCGCCGATCGAACCGGAATGGAGCGCACGCTTCGAGCTTGCCGACCGTTCGCCGGCCTCCGACCATCCGGGTGATGCCTACGAGCGCTTTCTGACGGCGCTGCGCCAGCGTCCGGACCCGACCTTCCATGAGGCGGCGCTGTTCGGCGCGATATCCGAGCGGCTTGCCGACCGGTTCGGCACCCGCGGCCTGCCCGTGACGCTGTCGACCGCCTGCGCCTCCGGCGTCACTGCGATCCAGCTCGGCATCGAGGCGATCCGCCAGGGCCGCACCGATCGCGCGCTGACGGTCGCGACCGACGGATCGCTGAGTGCAGAAGCGCTGATCCGCTTCTCGCTGCTGTCAGCCCTTTCGACGCAGAACGATCCGCCGACCAAGGCTTCCAAGCCGTTCAGCAAGGATCGCGACGGCTTCGTGATTGCCGAAGGTGCGGCGACGCTGGTGCTGGAATCGCTGGAATCAGCAGTCGCCCGCGGCGCCAAGGTGCTCGGCATCATGAAGGGCGCCGGCGACAAGGCCGACAGCTTCCACCGCACCCGGTCGTCGCCTGACGGCGGCCCGGCGATTGCGACGATCCGCGCAGCGCTCGCCGATGCCGGCATGAGCGAGGGCGATATCGGCTATATCAATGCCCACGGCACCTCGACGCCTGAGAACGACAAGATGGAATATGGTTCGATGTCTGCCGTCTTCGGTGAGAAGCTGGTCGGCATTCCGGTTTCGTCGAACAAGTCGATGATCGGCCACACGCTGACGGCGGCGGGCGCCGTCGAGGCGGTGTTCTCGCTGCAGACGATGTTGACCGGAACGCTGCCGCCGACCATCAACTACAACAACCCCGATCCGTCGATCGTTCTCGATGTCGTGCCGAACAAGAAGCGGGAAGCTCAGGTTTCAGCCGTGCTTTCCAACTCCTTCGGCTTCGGCGGGCAGAATGCCAGCCTTGTCATGGCGCTCGAACCGGCTTAAGCGGTTCCCGACAATTTCAAGACAAGAAAAACGCCTTCCAGGCGAGGGATTTTGCCATGCGCGCTTTGCAACTGATCGACGACCGCAAGCTTGAGATCACCGATCTGCCGGAACCGGATGCCCCAGGTGCCGGCGAGGTGACGCTGCGGGTCAAGGCAGTGGCACTCAACCATATCGACGTCTGGGGATGGCGCGGCATGGCATTCGCCAAGCGCAAGATGCCGCTCGTCATTGGTGCCGAAGCCTCCGGCGTCGTCGAGGCGATCGGACCGGGGGTCGCCAACGTGCTGCCCGGCCAGCTGGCGGCGATCTATGGCGCGCGCACCTGTGGCCTCTGCCGTCCCTGCCGCGAAGGCCGCGACAATCTCTGCGAACATGTCTCAGGCGTGCACGGCTTCCATCTCGACGGCTTTGCGCAGGAGAAGGTCAACCTGCCCGCGCGCCTATTGGTGCCTGCCCCTCCCGGCGTCGATCCGATCGGCGCGGCGCTTGCTCCGGTCACTTTCGGCACGGTCGAGCACATGCTGTTCGACAATGCCAAGCTTGAGCCGGGCGAGACGATCCTCGTCCATGCCGGTGGCTCCGGCATCGGCACGGCAGCGATCCAGCTCGCCAAGAAGATCGGCTGCACCGTCATCACCACAGTCGGTTCCGACGACAAGATCGAAAAGGCCAAAGCCCTCGGCGCCGATCACGTCATCAACTACCGCACCGACCGCTTCGAGGGCGTGGTGCGCAAGCTCACCAAGAAGAAGGGCGTCGACGTCGTCTTCGAACATGTCGGCAAGGATACCTGGGCGGGCTCGATGCTCTGCATGAAGCGCGGCGGCCGTCTCGTCACCTGTGGTTCGACCTCGGGTGTTTCCACAGAGATGAACCTGATGATGCTGTTCCAGCAGCAGCTGAAGCTCTTCGGCTCCTTCGGCTGCCGCATGGAGAACATGGCGGATGCGATGCAGAAGATGGGCCGCGGGCTCGTCCATCCCGTCATCGATACCGAGGTCAGCTTCAGCGATATCGACCGGGCGCTGGAGCGGATGGAATCGCGCCAGATCTTCGGCAAGATCATCCTGAAGATGGATTGACCGCGTGAAACTGTTCATCACCCGGATCGTTCTGGCGCTCAGGAATTTCCAGCAATGGCTGGTGGCTCAGGTGATGTTCGGCTTCCTGAATTTCCTGAAGCTGTTTCCGGCCGATGGCGCGATCCGCTTCGCCGACAGGATGATGCGCCGCCTCGGCCGGCTGACCAGCCGCCACAGACTGATGCTGACCAATCTGCGCAATGCCTTCCCTGAGAAGAGCGAGGCCGAGATCGAGGAGATCGCGCTCGCCAGCTGGGGCAATATGGGCCGGCTTGCGGCCGAATACGTCTTCCTCGATCAGCTATTCGACTATGATCCCGATAAGTCGGAGCCGGGCAGGGTGGAGGTGTCGGGCGTCCCGATCTTCCTCGACCTGCGCGATAGTCCGCGGCCCTTCATCGTCTTTACCGGCCATACCGCCAATTTCGAACTCCTGCCGGTTGCAGGCGCCGCCTTCGGGCTTACCGTGACCGTGCTCTTTCGGCCACCGAATAATCCTTATGTCGCCAAGAAGGTGTTCGACTTCAGGAGCGCGCGCATGGGCAGGCTGGTGCCCTCGCATGCCGGCTCCTCCTTCGCGCTCGCCCGTCAGCTCGAAGCAGGACAAGGCGTGGGCGTGCTCGTCGATCAGAAATTCCGCAAGGGGCTGAAGGGCACCTTCTTCGGACGCGAGGTCAAGACCAATCCTCTGCTGCCGAAGCTGGTGCGGCAGTTCGACTGCGAGGTTTATCCAGCGCGCTGCATCCGTCTGCCCGGAAATCGCTACCGGCTGGAAATCGAGCCGCGGCTGGATATGCCACGCGACGCCGCGGGTAATCTCGACCTGCCGGCCGCCGCCCAGTTGCTCAACGACAAGGTGGAAAGTTGGGTGCGGGAATATCCGGAACAGTGGCTCTGGTATCACGACCGCTGGCAGATCAAGCAGACGCTCGCGCCTTAGAACAGGATGATTTCAGGCCGGCATGATGCCGAAAACCGCTCACACTTTCGGCATCATGCTCCAAAAACGTCCACCCTCATTTATCAGCGGTGAAAAGCGGCAGGTGCTCTCGGATTGAAACTGAGGGCACTTCATGTTATCCGTCACCACCAAGACGCGAATAATGTCTACCGGAAGGCGCATTTTTTGGGAAATGCAGCCATGTGAGGTTTCGGACTCGTCTCTTGGGACAATGGGAGTGGAGGCGTCTTGCTGGAGCTTTTTCGAGCYTTTTCCTTGCGTTGCGTGCAAATCGAGGAAGCCATACGCTTGGGCGACGACCAGCGCGTCACGGCGCTCGACCGCCATGTCGAGCCGCTGGTCGAGGCAATCCTCGCCTGCCGGGCAGTCAATCTGCTCGAAGTTTACATGCAACTGCAGTTTGTGAGCCATCTGATCAGCCAGGATGCCGACGACAGCGCCAGCGTCACGGAGCACACGTCGGTGCTTTCCTACCTGCTCGACCGCTATTTCGGGGCGCATGGGCCGGACTGGCGCGTGCCTTCGCCGCAGGATGTGCGCATCGAGCCGCCGCCGGCCTATGTGCCTGATACCGACAATGGCCAGTTCCTCAACGCGGTGATCCTCGAAAGCCTGCCGGATCGCGTGGCGGTGCTGACCAGGGACTATCGCTACCTCTATTCCAATCCAGCCAACAGCGCCCATCTCAACAGGAAGCCGATGGAGCTTATCGGCCGCCACCTTTCCGAATTCATCGGCGAGGAGCGGTTTGCCGAATGCGCCAAGCATAAGCTCGACGCCTGTTTTGCCGGCGAACAGATCGACTATTCCTATGAGCGCTCGGCCGACAGCGGCGGATCGCGGCAGGTGCGCTGTCGCATGTCGCCGCTGCGCGATGCGGGCGGTACGGTGATCGGCGCCCTGCTCGTCATGGAAGATCTCGATCGGCTGTCGCAGGCTGCCTGATCCCGGTCGGCAGCATTAGGCAGCCTGACCAACTCGGCTGCCTTGGGTCGTCTGGCTAAGCGGCCGCCCAGACGGCGAGCTCGTAACCGTCGCGGTCGAGGAAGTGGAAGCGACGGCCGCCGGGAAAATCGGTGATCGGCCGGCAGATCGTGCCGCCGGCTCTTTCGACTGAGGTCAGCACTTCTTCCAGGTCTCTGGCATAGACGACGACCAGCGGGCCGCCGCCCGGACGCACCGGTCCGAAATCGGTAAAGCCGCCCTTCAGCCGGCCATCGTCGAATTCGCAATAATTGGGGCCGTAATCGGTGAAGCGCCAGCCGAAGGCCGAGCCGTAAA
The DNA here is from genome assembly GCF_056399245.1 of Rhizobium sp. 01N447_2. Taxonomy (NCBI): domain Bacteria; kingdom Pseudomonadati; phylum Pseudomonadota; class Alphaproteobacteria; order Hyphomicrobiales; family Rhizobiaceae; genus Rhizobium; species Rhizobium sp. 01N447_2. The sequence goes on along the minus strand of NZ_JBFTQY010000058.1, from coordinate 36,847 downwards.
AGGCTTTGGCGGCGGCGATGTCGGCGACGTTGAATTCGACATAATCGATACGGCGATCGTGGTTTTCTGTCTTCTCGGCCATCTATCTCTCCATCAGGGCTTTCAGCATGGCAAGATCCTTCTCGACATGGGCGGCATCGGCGGAAAACTGCGCGTCGGTCATGCCGGGCAGACGCAGCAGCGTGRACATGACCTCGCAGCCATCGCCGTTCGGCACGATGCGCAGGGCATTATAGACCCTGAGGCCGGATTCGATCGTCACTGTATGATCGATCACGCCGAATTCATTGGTAGGTACGAAGCTCACCTTGACGCTGCCAAGAGCGCCGTGGGCGATCCAGTCGGCGCCGTGCGGTTCGAGGCCGGTCGCAAGGCCGGAAGCCCAGAGCGGCATGTTCTCCGGTTTGCCGGCGAAGTCATAGACGTCGCGCCAGTCGCGCTCGATCGACAGGTGGATGATTTTCGCGGGCATTGTCGTCATCGGCTGCAGGTCCCTGTCATGGTTTCGTCAGAATAACAGACCGGCCGGCAGCGTCTTGAACAAAACGGTCAGTCGGCTCTTTGCCGCATGCTGAGCTGGTCAAGAATGACCGCGGGCGTCAGCGTTGAGAGCTCGCCGACCTCGCGCGTCATGTGGGGCTGATCGGCAAAGCCCGCTTCGAGCGCAAGGCGGGCAAGCGGCATCGTGTCCGACCTGCGGCAGAGGTCGAGGAAACGCTGGAACCGGCGGATCCGTTCCAGCGTCTTTGCGCCATAGCCGAAATGGTGGTGGCAGCGGCGGCGCAGCTGCCTTTCGCTCATGCCGAGCCTGTCGAGCAGGCCGGGTGCCGGGCGACGGCTGTCGGCGGCGGCGAAGATCACGGCAGCCTCTCGGGCGGGCTCTTCCTCATCGCGCGCGGCCTCTTCGAGCAGGCGGCCAAACAGCGCCGTGGCGGCTGAGGGGGCGGGGCAATCCGCAAGCCGCGCCTCGAATTCGGCAGTGTCCTTCCGGCCGAAGTCAGCGAGGGGCACCGAGCAGCCGACCAGTGCCGAGAGCGGCGTCTCCAGCCAGGGTGCTGCGGCGCCAGGCGCAAAACGTGCGCCGATCACTGTCGCAACCGGCTGGATGACGGGAAAGGCCGCCGCCCTGTCGGGGCCGGCGACGACCAGCCGGCCGTCGATCCAGAGGAGATCGCAATAGCCGTCCGGCACGATCGCCACCATCGCCAGCGGCCCGTCATGGAGCGCGTGCGACCAGAGGCGGCTGAAATGGTGTCGCAGCGTCGGTGGCGGTGCATATTCGCGGTAGCGGCCGGCGCGGGCCGCCAGGAGAGCCGTATCTTTTCGTCTTCCCGATGCCAATGCGATATCTCCCGGGGCACTGATGATAACATGAGATAGGGCAATACGGGCAGGATGCTCGAAAAACTTGCGGCTTCGGATTAAGCGGCAGCCTGTGGGTTGTCGGACAAGCGGCGATATTGCAAGCTTCATTTCATTGGCTTTTGCGAACCGATTAGACCCTTGCGAGACTTGCCGTTTGACCGAGACAGTGCCACAACACCGGTCCAAATGACACATCGGAGGTTTGTCGTGGAAAAGGCAGAAATCGGACTGATCGGCCTTGCGGTCATGGGCTCCAACCTGGCGCTCAACATCGCGGAGAAAGGCAATAAAATCGCGGTGTTCAACCGCACGCCGGAGAAAACCGACGAATTCTACGAAAGCGCCGGCGATCTGAAGAAGCAGATTGTTCCCTGCAAGACGATCGAAGAGTTCGTCGATGCGATCCGGCCGCCGCGTCCGATCATCATCATGATCAAGGCGGGCGAGCCCGTCGACCAGCAGATGGAGCTGCTGCGCCCGCATCTCTCCAAGGGCGACATCATGATCGATGCCGGCAACGCCAATTTCCGCGACACCGTCGCCCGCTTCGACCGGCTGAAGAATACCGATCTGACCTTCATCGGCATGGGTGTTTCCGGCGGCGAAGAAGGTGCGCGCCATGGCCCGTCGATCATGGTCGGCGGCACCGAAGAGTCCTGGAAGCGCGTCGAGAAGGTGCTGACATCGATTGCCGCCCGCTACAATGACGAGCCCTGCGTCGCCTGGCTCGGCAATGACGGTGCCGGCCATTTCGTCAAGACCATCCATAACGGCATCGAATATGCCGACATGCAGATGATCGCCGAAATCTACGGCATCCTGCGCGACGGCCTCGGCAAGAGCGCCTCCGAAATCTCCGGCATCTTCGGCGAATGGAACAAGGGCCGGCTGAACTCCTACCTGATCGAAATCTCCGAGAAGGTGCTTGCGGCCACCGATCCGGTTTCCGGCGGGCCGATGGTCGACATGATCCTCGACAAGGCCGGCCAGAAGGGCACCGGCAAGTGGTCGGCGATCGAGGCGCAGAACATGGGTATTCCGGCAACGGCGATCGAAGCCGCAGTCGCCGCCCGCAGCCTCTCTTCGATGAAGTCGCAGCGCGAAGCCGCCGAAAAGATCTTCGGCACGCAGGCTGTGTCCTTCCCGATCGCATACGGCCCCGAGCTGAACAAGGATCTCGAACTGGCGCTGTTTGCCGCGAAGATCGGCGCCTATGCGCAGGGCTTCGCGGTGATGGCGGAAGCATCGCGCGAGTTCAACTGGTCGCTGCCGATGCCGACGATTGCCAGGATCTGGCGTGCCGGCTGCATCATTCGCTCGCAGTTCCTCGACGAGATCACCTCGGCCTTCACCAAGGCGCCCGATGCTGCCAACCTGATCGTCACGCCTGCCTTCTCCGACATGGTCAAGGAATCGATCCCGGCGCTGCGCCGTGTCGTCGGTGCCGCGATTGCCGCCGGCCTGCCGGTGCCGGCGCTGACCTCGGCGCTGACCTATTTCGACGCCTATCGCCAGGGCAGGGGAACGGCAAACCTCATCCAGGCACAGCGCGATTTCTTCGGCGCCCATGGCTTCGACCGCCTGGACGGCAAGGATTTCCACCACGGCCCCTGGGGCAGCGGTGCCTCGACTTTCTGAGGTTCAGCCCGATTTTCAAGGAGAGGCCCGGCCACCGCGCCGGGCCTTTTGATGAAAGGCCGAGGCTGAAACCCGGAGATCACGGTGAATAGCATTCGGATAGCCGCCGCGCAGACGCCGGAGTTTCGGGAGAATGTCGAGGCGGCACTGGATTATGCCTGCGGCATCGCCGCTCGTGCCGAGGCTGAGGGTGTTGCCCTGCTGGTCTTTCCCGAAGGTTTTCTCCAGGGCTACCTGACCGATGAAGCATCGGCGCGGCGCGTTGCCCTCGATCTGGCATCGGCCGAGTTCGCGGCGGTCCTCGACCGGTTGCCGAAGTCGGGACTGGTGCTGGTCATAGGGCTGATCGAGATCGATGACGGGCGATTGTTCAACACTGCCGTCGTCGTCGAGCGCGGCGTTCTCCTCGGCCGCTACCGGAAGGCCCACCTGCTGCGCGGCGAACGGGCTTTCGAGGCAGGAAAGGACAGCCCGCTCTTTGCGATCGGTGCCCTGCATTTCGGGATCAACATCTGCTACGACACCAATTTTCCGGAAGCGGCCGCAAAGGTCGCCGCGTCTGGCGCGTCGCTGATCCTATGCCTGTCCAACAACATGATGCCACGGGAAAAGGCGGAAATATTCAAGCAGCTGCATAATGCCGTTCAAGCTGAAAGATGCCGCGAGACAGGCCTGTGGCTGATATCGTCCGACGTAACGGGTGAGCGCGACGGGCGCATCGCCTGGGGGCCGACGGCGGTGCTGAACCCGGAAGGGCAGGTCGTGGCGCAGCTGCCGCTGGAGGAGCCCGGCTTGCTGGTCTTCGACTTTCCCTGCATAGCACCTGTGAGCTATCGCTCTTGAGGAATTGAATGAGATGCTCATCCGAGACGAAACGCCTGATGATATCGATGCGATCCATGATCTGACCTGGACTGCCTTCAAGCCGATGCCCTACAGCGACGGTACGGAAGCGGAGATTGTCCGAAGGCTTCGCGCGGCGGGCGATCTCAAGATATCGCTAGTGGCCGAGCAGGGCGGCGAGATTCTCGGGCATGTGGCGTTTTCGCCGGTGACGATCAACGGCATGCATGAAGGCTGGTTCGGATTGGGTCCGATATCGGTCAAGCCGGAGAGACAGCGGCAAGGGATCGGCAAGGTGCTGATCACAAGGGGTCTGGAACTGCTGAAGGGGATGGGCGCCAGCGGATGCGCCCTGATCGGCAATCCCGAGATCTACAGCCGTGTCGGTTTCAGCAGCGACGGACAATTGACGTACCTCGACCTCGATACGCGGCTCGTGCAGAGAATTGTCTTTCGCGGATCTCCGCCAAGCGGGACGTTGCAATTCGCCCCGGCATTTGAAAGCTAGAATATTCCGTTCAACGGCCGAAACTCCAAACCCAACTTGACAGAGAAGGCAACGACATGTCCGAAGCGGGCGCGATGACCATTCGAACCGAGCGTCTTAGGCTCCGCATGCCAGAGATCGACGATTTCGCTGCCTATGCGCAGATCATGGCGTCGCCGCGATCCGTCGGAATGGGTGGCCCGTTCGATCTGCGTGCGGCATGGGGGATGTTCTGTCACGACGTCGCCCTGTGGCAGCTTTTCGGGCATGGAGCGCTGATGATCGAGCTTGGCGAAACCGGCGAATGCGTCGGCCAGGTGGGGATCAATCACGGGCCGCTTTTTCCGGAAAAGGAACTGGGCTGGTTCGTCTACGAGGGATACGAGGGCAGAGGCTATGCGACCGAAGCGGCGTTCGGGCTACGCAACTGGGCCTTCGCGACGCTCAAGTTGCCGTCGCTCGTCAGCTATATCGCTCCCGGCAATGTCGCATCTGCTGCCGTTGCGGAACGGCTGGGCGCGCGTCTTGATCCCATAGCACCCCGAACGGATCCTGCCGATCTCGTTTACCGGCACCTCGCTTCCTGAAACGCGGAACATGGTCTTGGGCGCATTGCGATTGGTTGCAGACGTCTCAGTCCCTACATGTTGATCAGCTACTACATACTTGAAAGCGCTACAGCGTCCTTTGCGCGTCTGAAAAGACGCTCGGCGCTGTAGGATATCGGGCTCGGCAAGAGATGGGGATATCGGATGACAGGCGAGAAGCGGGAACACTGGGACGAGGTCTACCGCACGAAATCTGCCGACAGCGTCAGCTGGTATCAGCCGACGCCCGAGCCTTCCTTGCGGGCGCTTGACGAGCTGCAACTGCCGGCCATGGCCTCGCTGATCGATGTGGGCGGCGGCGCATCGAGCCTTGTCGATCGTCTTGTCGAGCGCGGGTGGTCCGACCTCACCGTCCTCGATATCGCCGCGCCGGCGCTCGAGGTCGCCAAGGCGCGGCTGCGGGATGAAGCCGCCCGGATCGCCTGGGTGGTTGCCGACGTCACTTCATGGCAGCCCGACCGCCATTACGATGTGTGGCACGACCGCGCCGTTTTTCACTTCCTCACCGAACCCGAGCAGCGGCTGGCCTATCGTCGAGCACTCGAAACCGGCACGGCGCCGGGCAGCGTCGTCATCATCGCGACCTTCGCGCCGGACGGGCCGGAACGGTGCAGCGGCTTGCCGGTCCAGCGTTACGACGCGGTGGCGCTTACGACCGAATTCTCGTCCACCTTCGCGCTTCAGCGTGACTGGCGGGAGGAACACACGACACCCGGCGGTGGCCGGCAGTCGTTCCAGTGGTGCGTTTTTCGCAGGCGCTGAGCCCTTTTTGTGAAGGCGGCCGAGAGACACCCTGGCGATCTCGTCTACTGCTGCCTCGTTTCCCGAAGGAGGTAGTCGAGGATGAAATCCGCCCGGTCGGTGACCGCGATTTTCGGCAGCATGACGATGTCGTAGCCGAGCGTGGGATAGACGGCGGCAAGTCGATCATATTCGGCGACCGCCTCGTCGAAGCCATGGCGCCGCTCGGGGTCGGTCGTGTAGATTTCGGGCCACGGCGGCGTGAGAAAAACCCTCGGGTGATAGCGGTGGGCGGCGCTCAATTTTTCCAGGACCGGTTCTCCAGTCAGGTGCTGCAGCGCTGCCGCCGCATCGATCAGCCCGCGATCGAAGAACGTCCAGCCGGTCTGCTCACGCGCCGTCGTGTAGTCAGCCATCGCCATCTCGATTGCGCGGCGGGCAAAGGCCGCCATGTCGACCCAGGGCAGGGCTGCGCCGTCGCCTTCGAGTTCCTGTTTGACGATCCGTCGGCCGGGCTCTTCGACGATGGCATGACCGCGAGCGGCAAGTTCCGCAAGAAGCTTCGATTTTCCGCCGCCGGAACATCCCGAAATCAAGACCAGCCTGTTCATGATCAAGCTCCCGTCTCAGTCGGCCCGTCGGGCGCGCGCCAGGCCGTGGTCCACTAGGCGGTCGATGATTTCGGCGTAGGTGACGCCGCTTGCCGCCATCGCCTTGGAATACATGCTGATATCGGTGAAGCCGGGGATGGTGTTGATTTCATTGACGAGGAACCGCATGTCATCCGTCAGGAAGAAGTCGATGCGGGCCATGCCATCGCAGCCGACGGCTCTGAAGGCTTTTGCGGCCACGTCGCGCATGGCGGTCTCGATCTCCTGCGGCAGTTCGGCCGGCACTTTCAGCGCCGCACCTTTCTCGTCGATATATTTGGCATCGTAGCTATAGAAGCCGTGACTTTCGGCCGGCACGATCTCGCCCGGCCGGGAGACGAAGAGTTCTCCTGCCGTATCTTCCAAGACGCTGAATTCGATCTCACGGCCGCGCACGAATTCCTCGGCGAGCAGCGTGCGATCGTGGCGGAAGGCCTCAGTAAGGGCGGGCGCGAATTCCTGGCTGGCATGGACCTTGGCAACGCCTACCGACGATCCCTGGCGCGCCGGCTTGATGAAGAGCGGCAGGCCGAGCTCGCCTTCCAAGGCTGCCAGCGAAGGGACGGCACCCTCATGGATCGTCACCGCACGCGCCACTGGCAGGCCCGCTGCCCTCAGCAGGCGCTTGGCGATGTCCTTGTCGAGCGCTGCGGCGGAGCCGAGGATGCCGCAACCGGCGAGTGGAACGCGGGCCACCTCCGCCGCGCCTTGCACTGATCCGTCCTCGCCATGCTGGCCGTGGAGGACAGGAAACAGGATGTCGACCTTTGGTAGGTCATGCGGCGCGCCATGGGCCGGAATTGCCAGTATCCGGCCCCGTCCGCCCGGCACGAGGCAGATTTCCGTGCCTGATGAAGGCGTCGCCAGCATGCCGTCCTCGAAGCTGCTCAGCAGCCACCGTCCCTCGCGGGTGATGAAAACAGGAACGGCGTCGTATTTTTCGGGCTTGAGCGCGCCCATGACATTGGTTGCCGAGAGCACGGAAACTTCATGCTCGGCCGAGCGGCCGCCGAAAAGCACGGCAATGCGCAGCCTGTTTGGGGATGGGGTCATGAAAGCCTCCGAAACGATCTGGTGTTGAAAAGGGTCAGGCGTCGACCGATATGCCGCGATTGGCGAAGAAACGGTCGAAGATGGCGAGCGGCAGTGTCACATCGGCCTGGCTCGCTTCGTCATGACCGGACGGGTTGTGAAAGCGAATCGTCTCCTGCGAGGCTGACGTCACCAGCACCAGGTGTCCGCCTTTCGAGAGCGGCTCGCGCTCCGGCCAGCGGATGCCCGAGTTCACCGAGGCGATGAAGAACCGGCGCTTCGACAGAAGGTCGGGAATAGCTGGCGTCTTGACGCCGGTCATCGTCTCCGCGCTAAGTCCGAAACGCTCGGCGGCGAAGCGGACGAAGGGCGCGTAAATCAGCCCTTTGATCGATGCATCGATCTCGTTGACGACATAACCGCCATAGGCGGTGCAGGCGCGGGCAAGCTCGAGGGTCGGGTGGATTTCACCGCGGGCGGCAAGGATCATCTTCAGGCAGGCCATGCCGCAGACATTGACCGCCCAGCGTGCATATTCCTCGATTGTTGCGGCCCCAGAATGGCGCCAGAGCGGATCGCTGAGCAAGGCCTGCGATCCCTCGGCAAGCACCGGCAGCGTCATGCCCGGTGATTCCCATTGGCTGAAATAGGGCACGCCGCTCTGCTGCATCCTGTCGATATCCCCGTGACTCGTCTCTTGAGATGGCGGGCAATCTTGGCTTTTTTCGAACCGATGCACGCTGACGATCCGACGGTAGGGGGCGTTTTTCCGTAGGTCTACTTAATTAAAATAAGGATATAGATTAGAAATTATGGCCGATTGATCAGCCGAGGGAGCCAAGTTTGGATTTTTTCAGATTACGGACGCTTCGCGAGCTTTCGCGCCGCGAGACAATGGCGGCGGTGGCCGATGCTATCGGCATTTCGTCGTCGGCGGTTTCTCAGCAAATCGCCCAGTTGGAGGACGAAATCGGCATTGCGCTCGTCGAGCGACGCGGGCGAGGGGTGACGCTGACACCGGCCGGCCAACGGCTCGTTGTGCATGCCGATCGGATATTCAGCATTGTCGAGGAAGCCAAGACCGATATTGCCGAGCTGCAGAATATCGTCGCCGGTGACCTGAGGATCGCCACCCAACGGTCCGCGGCGTCCTCCTTCATTCCGGCCGCGATGCGCGAGCTCGCGATCCACCATCCGCATCTCAACATCGTCATGACGACGATGGGACCTGCCGAAGGCGTGGCGGCACTCCGGGCCTGGCAGGCCGATATCGTCATTGCCGACGACATATCGTTCAATCCGTATACGCTGGAGGGCACGGCCGACACGCTGTTCCTCTGCCGCGACCAGCTCTTCGTGCTTCTGCCCGCTGGCCACAGGCTGGAGAGCGAGCCCATCATCGAACTCGCACAGCTGAGGGATGAACATTGGGCGCTCGACGTCGCCTCTAGCGCCTATTCCATGGCCATCCGCCAGGCCTGCCGCGACATCGGTTTCGAGCCTGTCATCAACGGCTTCAGCGACAGCTTCGAAGTGGTGTTCGCACTTGTCGAAGCCGGTTGCTCGATTTCGGTGATGCCCGGACTGGCGCTTCGAGATTTTGGCGAAGGCCTGACCGTCAAGCCGCTGGCGTCATCCACCTACCGGAGCATCTACGCGATTACCCGGCGCGGCGAGGTGCGTAACCCGAAGGTCGCGGCGGTGCTCGAACAACTGGTAAAGAGCGCGCCGCGGGATTTGAACAGATCCTGATTTCGCGCGAATGCACTCTTGGCAGAAGCGATCATATCGGGCACTCTTGGTTCATGGTTATGGCAACTCAAGCAGCAGACGCTCGCGCACGCGACGCACGACTTACCACCACGGCCTCCTGATCGGAGCCGAGTTAACACTGTCGTTTTCTTTCTCCTTATTTGCCTCGAGCCACAGTCCATGGACACCAGATCGTTTCCAAAGCCACATCGCGCTTTTTTCGTCCGGAGCGTCGCGCAGACGTCCTGCGCCGCAACTCCGCGCGCGTTTCGACTTAGCCGCGGCTGCCGGACGTCACCGGAGCACCGGCAGCCGTAGCTGCTCCTGAACCACAGAACGCCTCCATTTTTCAGGACACGCCGCCGCAAAGCCGGCCGGCGCCAGGAGTAATTCATGCCTTATGATCCCACAAAGATCGAACCGAAGTGGCAGGCTTATTGGGCCGACCACCATATCTTCCGAGCGGAAATCGATCCGGCCAGACCGAAATTCTACGCACTCGACATGTTCCCATATCCTTCCGGTGYGGGCCTGCATGTCGGCCATCCTCTCGGCTATACGGCCACTGATATCACGTGCCGCTACAAACGCATGCGCGGCTTCAATGTCTTGCATCCGATGGGATGGGACAGTTTCGGCCTGCCGGCGGAGCGCCACGCGATGCGGACTGGTGTGCATCCCGACATCACGACGAAGCGCAATATCGAGACGTTTCGCGGGCAGGTGCAGAGGTTGGGTTTCTCCTATGACTGGAGCCGCGAGTTCGCCACGACCGACCCCGCCTATGTGCGCTGGACGCAGTGGATCTTCCTGAAGCTGTTCGAGAAGGGCCTCGCCTATCAGGCGGAGGTTGCGGTCAACTGGTGCCCGGCCCAGAACGCGGTGCTTGCCGACGAGGAGGTCAAGGACGGGCGCTATGTCGAGACCGGCGATCCCGTCATTCGCCGCAGGATGCGCCAGTGGATGCTGCGCATCACGGCCTATGCCGATCGGCTGCTACAGGGACTGGACGGCCTCGACTGGCCCGAAAACCTGAAAACCATGCAGCGCAACTGGATCGGACGTTCCGAGGGCGCCGAAATCCGGTTTCCGCTCGAGCACGGCAAAGAGGTCATCACCGTCTTCACGACGCGCCCAGAGACCCTGTTCGGAGCAAGCTATATCCTGCTCGCGCCGGAGCATCCTGCAGTTGCCGCCATCGTCGAGCCGGAAATGCGCAAGGCGGTGGCCGCCTATATTGCCGAGGCCGAAGGATTGGAAGAGACTGTACGGGCCGATGCCGGGCGCGAGAAGACGGGCATCTTCACCGGCGCTTATGCGATCAACCCTGCCAACGGAGCCCGGCTGCCGGTTTGGGTGGCCGATTACGTGCTGGCTGGCTACGGCACCGGCGCCCTGATGGCGGTGCCGGCTCATGACGCGCGCGACTACGCTTTTGCCCATGCGCACGAGCTGCCGATCATTCGCGTGATCGACAGCGAGGACGATATCGAAAAGGCGGCTTATGAGGGCGAGGGGGCGATGGTCAACTCCGGCTTCCTGGATGGCCTGGGCTCGCCGGAGGCGAGATCCGCCATCATCGCCTGGCTGCAGGCGAACGGCGCGGGCTGGCCGAAGGTCATGTACCGCCTGCGCGACTGGCTGTTTTCCCGCCAGCGCTACTGGGGTGAGCCGATCCCGGTGCTGCATCTGGCTGATGGCTCGGTGATGCCGCTGCCTGAGGAATGCCTGCCGCTGCTGCCGCCTGAACTGGACGACTACGCTCCGACGCCGGATGGCGAACCGCCGCTTGCCCGTGCGCAGGCCTGGGTCGAAACGATCGTGCCGGGCACCGACATTCCGGCACGGCGGGAGACCAACACGATGCCGCAATGGGCGGGGTCCTGCTGGTATTATCTCAGGTTCCTCGATCCGGAGAACACCAGCGAACCCGTCGGGCGCGAGGCCGAGCGCTATTGGATGCCGGTCGATCTCTATGTCGGCGGCGCCGAGCACGCGGTCCTGCATCTGCTCTATGCCCGCTTCTGGCATAAGGTGCTCTACGACATCGGCGTCGTTTCGACGGATGAGCCGTTCCAGCGGCTGTTCAACCAAGGCATGATCCTTGCTCATTCCTACCGCGATGCGGCGGGCCGGTATTACGCGCCGTCTTCCGTTGTCGGAGAGGAGGGTAGATGGTTCGCTGGGTCGGTCGAAGTGCAGCGCGCCGTCGAGAAGATGTCGAAGTCGCAGCTGAACGTTGTTAATCCCGACGATGTCRTCCATCAGTTCGGGGCCGACGCCTTGCGCCTGTACGAGATGTTCATGGGACCTCTGGACGCGGCAAAACCCTGGCAGACCGCTGGCGTGATCGGCGTGCGTCGGTTTCTGGAGCGTGCTTGGCGTATTGTCTGCGACGAGAGCGACGGATTGTCTCCAGTGGTGCTGGAGGCGGCCCCCGGCCCGCAGCTTCTTCGCTTGCGCCACCAGACGGTGAAGACCGTGACGGCGGATATCGAAGCAATTCGGTTCAATACCGCGGTTTCCCGGCTGATGGAACTGGCTAACGCACTGACGGTGGAAGCAGAGCGTCCGCGCGAAGTGGTGGAGACATTCGTGCTGTTGCTCGCACCCTTTGCGCCTCACATCGCGGAGGAGTTATGGAGCAAGCTTGGTCACGGGGAAACACTGACATGGGTTTCCTGGCCCACCTTCGATCCTGCAATGATCGAGATGGAGACCCGCGAATATGTCGTGCAGATCAACGGCAAGGTTCGCCACCGCTTCGAAGCCGCCGCCGACCTCGGCGAGGCGCTGCTTGCGGCGGCGCGATCCGAACCCGCTGTCATGGCCTTGCTCGACGGCAAAACGGTGGTCAAGGAAGTTCTGGTCCCGGGGCGACTGGTGAATTTCGTCGTCGAAGACCTGTGATGATCCAAAGCGGATCGTCGGATTTGAGCCCGACGTTCCGTTCCCTCAACCGACCGCCTACCTGCCGCTCTCCGGCCAGGTCGGCTGGCTTACGCTCTGCAGCAGTTCCGGTTCGACGCCGTCGATGCGTGCGATGACGGCTTTTGCCATTTCGCGGCCGGCTTGGCGCACGTCTTCCTGCGCGGTGATGATCTCGGGGCGGATCCAGTTCAGGATGGGCACCGATTGCTTGGAAACCATGTCGAGATCGCGGCCGAGCGCCTTGCCGGCGGCCTCGATGCCGGCATTGACGGCGATTGCAGCACTGCCGGCCGAACAGACGATGCCGTCGGGGGCGTTGCCCGAGCGCATCATCACCTCGACGATGTCGCGGATGTCGGCGAGCGGTGCGTCGGTGTTGACGCGTAGCGGCACTTCCTCGGCGCCGTAATCATGCAGGCCGGTCTGGAAGCCGATGCGGATATGGGCGTAGTAGGTGAGCTTGCTCGGCGGCTGCAGCAGGGCGATGCGGCGCCGGCCGCGCTTGACGAGCCTTTCCACCGCTTGATGCGCGAAGGCCTCGTTGTCGAAATCGTGGAAGGGGTGCGTCAAGCCCGCATCGGTGCGCCCATGCGTGGCAAAGGGCATGCCGCGCTCGCTCAGCAGCCGCACGCGCGGATCGTCCGGCTCGATGCGGGAGATGATGACGCCGTCGGCCGAACCGGTATCGAGGATATAGCGAACCGGCAGCATCGGGTCCTTGCTGTGGGAATGCGGCGTGATGACGATATGATAGGGCGTGCCGGATAGCACCTCGGAAATGCCGAAGACCATCTGGCTCGAGAAGCCCATGATCTCCTCGTCGATGCTGAGAACGAGGGCGATGACGTTGGTCTTGCCGGTGCGCAGGCGCACACCTGCCCTGTTCGGCTGGTAGCCGAGCTGGCGGGCGACCATGCGCACCCGCTCCTTGGTTTCCGCCCCAATATCCGGCGCATCCTTCAGCGCGCGCGACACCGTCGTCACGCCAAGGCCGGTCATGAAGGCGATCGTCTTCAACGTCGGGCGCTCGCGCGCTGCCGGCGTCGATGCCGCGTTCCCGAAATTTCCCTTGTTTTCCATCCCTTTAGGCCGTCCTGCGCGAATTGGTGTCGCTTATAGAGGCTTTTTCCAGCGTCGTAAGCCCGCCGCATGCCAAAATCGCACCTCCCTGAAGAATGCAATCTGTAACGATACAGTAGAAATGTCGAGTGCTTTTTGTTGTGTGCATTGCAGCATCATACGCATAGGTTGAATCGGCAATTCGTGCTCTGTTTTTTTGCGTTTGCGAAGAGGCTAAATCGCTCTGCTAAATTTATCATGTAAAATTATTATGTAAATTCAAATAGATAAATTGAAAACGCATGTGCGAGAACGGCCGACTGAATATCGCTTCAGGGGATGCGGCGCCTCTGATGGAAACAGCCAAAAGTAGCAATTCTCGTTATCGCGGAAAAATTTGCCTGCGGACAGTTGCGTGGAGAAATCGATTGATCTAAGTTTTTCCGGCAACGTTTCAGTGAGGGAGGAGAACTCATGAAAATCCGTATATTGGCGGCCGTGCTTGCCGCCTCGGTCGCGCTTCCGTTCGGCGGCGCCAACGCCACCGATCTCGAAGTCACGCACTGGTGGACTTCGGGCGGCGAATCCGCTGCCGTCGCCGAGTTGGCAAAGGCATTCGACGCCACCGGCAACCACTGGGTAGACGGTGCTATCGCCGGTTCCGGCGGCACTGCCCGTCCGATCATGATCAGCCGCATCACCGGCGGCGATCCGATGGGCGCCACTCAGTTCAACCATGGCCGCCAGGCCGAGGAACTCGTTCAGGCCGGCCTGATGCGCGACCTGACCGATGTGGCGACCGCCGAGCACTGGAAGGATATCATTCGTCCGTCGAGCCTGCTCGATTCCTGCACCATCGATGGTAAGATCTACTGCGCTCCCGTCAACATCCACTCCTGGCAGTGGCTGTGGCTTTCGAACGCCGCCTTCAAGAAGGCCGGGGTCGAAGTTCCGAAGAACTGGGATGAGTTCGTCGCTGCGGCTCCGGCTCTCGAAAAGGCCGGCATCATTCCGCTCGCCGTCGGCGGTCAGCCGTGGCAGGCGACAGGCGCTTTCGACGTGCTGATGGTCGCGGTCGCCGGCAAGGATACCTTCAACAAGGTCTTCAAGGACAAGGATGCGGAAGTTGCCGCCGGTCCCGAAATCGCCAAGGTGTTCAAGGCGGCCGACGATGCTCGGCGCATGGCCAAAGGCAGCAACGTTCAGGATTGGAACCAGGCCACCAACCTTGTCATCACAGGCAAGGCCGGCGGCCAGATCATGGGCGACTGGGCACAGGGTGWGTTCGCGCTCGCCGGTCAGAAGGCCGGTACCGACTATACCTGCCTGCCGGGCCTCGGCGTGAACGAGATCATCTCGACCGGCGGCGACGCCTTCTACTTCCCGCTGCTGAAGGACGAAGAAAAGTCCAAGGCGCAGGCGGTGCTTGCCAAGACCCTGCTCGATCCCAAGACCCAGGTTGCCTTTAACCTGAAGAAGGGTTCGCTGCCGGTTCGCGGCGACGTCGATCTCGCTGCCGCCAACGACTGCATGAAGAAGGGTCTCGACATCCTGGCCAAGGGCAACGTGATCCAAGGCACCGACCAGCTGCTTTCGGCCGACAGCCAGAAGCAGAAGGAAGACCTTTTCTCCGAATTCTTCGCCAATCCGTCGATGACGCCGGAAGACGCTCAGAAGCGTTTCGCCGGGATCATCGCTTCTGCTGACTGATCAGCAGATTTGCTGCCCTTGCGGTCCGGCTCCCATCGGGGCCGGATCGTTCCGGACGGTCGGTGATGGTCCGGCGGGCGGCGGCGTCTCTCTGGTATCTTCAGCAGGTTTCAGAGGTGGAGACGACAGGCGGCGCCTTGCCGTTCTGTTAGTTGTCGCAGTTGCGATTGAGGAGAAGTGTTTATGACGGGTCAAGCGCGAGCAGGCCGGCCAAACAAGTTACTGCGCAATCTGAATGCCAAGATTGCGTCTATCCCGATGATCCTGACAGCGCTGGTGATCTTTGTCGGCGGCACGTTTTGGACGGTCTTTTATTCTTTCACCAATTCCAAGCTCCTTCCGCGGTTGAGCTTTGTCGGCTTCGATCAGTACCAGCGCCTCTGGGCGGCACCACGCTGGGTGACGGCGATCGAGAATCTGGCTGTCTACGGCATCCTCTCGCTGATCTTCAGCCTGGTCATCGGTTTCATGCTCGCGGCGCTGATGGACCAGAAAATCCGCTTCGAAAACACCTTCCGCACCATCTTTCTCTATCCTTTCGCGCTGTCCTTCATCGTGACAGGCCTCGTCTGGCAATGGGTTCTGAATCCCGATTTCGGCATTCAGGCGGTGGTGCGCTCGATCGGGTGGACGAGCTTCACCTTCAATCCGCTCTATACGCCTGAAATCGTCATCTACGGCATTCTGATCGCGGCGCTGTGGCAGGGAACGGGTCTCGTCATGTGCCTGATGCTTGCCGGCCTGCGTGGGATCGACGAGGACATCTGGAAAGCTGCGCGTGTGGACGGCATTCCGATGTGGAGGACCTATCTCTTCATCGTCATTCCGATGATGCGGCCGGTCTTTATCACGACGATCGTCATCATCGCCTCCGGCATCGTCAAGGTCTACGACCTCGTGGTCGCGCAGACATCGGGCGGACCGGGCATCTCGTCGGAAGTGCCGGCGAAATATGTCTACGACTACATGTTCCAGGCGCAGAACCTGGGGCAGGGCTTTGCTGCCTCGACCATGATGCTCGTCACAGTCGCGATCATCATCGTTCCGTGGGCCTATCTGGAATTCGGCGGAGGGCGCAAGCGTGGCTGAAGTAGGAACTCTCAACACCACCGCTGCCGGCATCGACGCCGTCGGGGCTAAACTCGCCGAAGGCCCCAGCGGCCCCCGGCCACGCCCGGCACTGTCGGCGCGCAACATCATGCTCTACGGCACGCTGATCGTCGCAGCGCTTTACTATCTGCTGCCGCTCTATGTGATGGTGGTGACTTCGCTGAAGGGCATGCCGGAAATCCGGCTCGGCAACATCTTTTCGCCGCCGGTGGAGATCACCTTCGAACCCTGGGTGAAAGCCTGGGCGCAGGCCTGTACCGGGCTCAACTGCGATGGCCTGTCGCGGGGTTTCTGGAATTCGGTGCGCATCACGGTGCCATCGGTCATCATCTCGATCGCGATAGCCTCGGTGAACGGCTACGCGCTGGCAAACTGGCGCTTCAGGGGCTCTGAGCTTTTCTTCTCGATCCTCATCATCGGCGCATTCATTCCCTATCAGGTGATGATCTATCCGATCGTCATCATCCTGCGCGAAATCGGCATCTATGGCACGCTGACCGGCCTCGTCATCGTGCATTCGATCTTCGGCATGCCGATCCTGACGCTGCTCTTCCGCAATTATTTCGTGTCGCTGCCGGAGGAACTGTTCAAGGCGGCGCGTGTCGACGGGGCGGGCTTCTGGCAGATCTTCCTGCGGATCATGCTGCCGATGTCGCTGCCGATCTTCGTGGTCGCGATGATCCTGCAGGTGACCGGCATCTGGAACGACTTCCTGTTCGGCGTGGTCTTCACCCGGCCGGATACCTATCCGATGACCGTGCAGCTCAACAACATCGTCAATTCCGTCCAGGGCGTGAAGGAATACAACGTCAACATGGCGGCAACGATCCTGACGGGTCTCGTGCCGCTCATCGTCTACTTCGTGTCGGGACGGCTTTTCGTCCGCGGCATCGCCGCCGGCGCAGTGAAGGGTTGATCTCATGAATATGAATGCAAGCGTCTCTATCAAGGATCTATCCCTGAATTTCGGCGCGGTCAGCGTGCTGAAGGATCTCAATCTCGACATCAACGACGGTGAATTCCTCGTTCTGCTCGGCTCGTCCGGCTGCGGCAAGTCGACCTTGCTGAATTGCATCGCCGGCCTGCTCGACGCCTCGGAAGGGCAGATCTTCATCAAGGGCAAGAACGTTACCTGGGAAGAGCCTAAGGACCGCGGCATCGGCATGGTGTTCCAGTCCTATGCGCTCTATCCGCAGATGACCGTCGAGAAAAACCTGTCCTTCGGTCTTCGTGTTGCCAAGGTGCCGCAGGCAGAGATCGACAAACGCGTGGCGCGTGCCTCCGAAATCCTGCAGATTCAGCCGCTCCTGAAGCGCAAGCCGGCCGAGCTTTCCGGCGGCCAGCGCCAGCGCGTGGCGATCGGCCGGGCACTGGTGCGCGATGTCGACGTCTTCCTGTTCGACGAGCCGCTATCCAATCTCGACGCCAAGCTGCGCTCGGAGCTGCGTGTCGAGATCAAGCGCCTGCACCAGTCGCTGAAGAACACGATGATCTACGTCACCCACGACCAGATCGAGGCGCTGACGCTTGCCGACCGCATCGCCATCATGAAGAGCGGCATCATCCAGCAGCTCGACGATCCGACGACGATCTACAACAGGCCGCGCAATCTGTTCGTCGCCGGCTTCATCGGTTCGCCGTCGATGAATTTCCTGCACGGCGAGCTGGTCAAATCAGGCGACGGCATTGCCTTTTCGGCCAACGGCGTCATTTTCTCGCTCGCTGCCTACGACGCCAGCGAGACGCTGCAGCCCGGCCGCAAGGTGGTGCTCGGCGTTCGTCCAGAACACATCAAGGTCAACGAGAATACCGGCGGCGAAGAACATGACGCCACCGTCGATATCGAGGAGCCGATGGGTGCGGACAATCTGCTGTGGCTGAAACATGCCGGTCACACGATGTCGGTACGTGTCAACGGCGCACGCCGCTTCAACGTCGGAGCCAAGGTGAAGCTCAGCTTCGACATGACGGTCGCCTCGGTCTTCGACGCCGAAAGCGAGCTGCGTCTCTAGAAGGTTCTGCGGGCGGGGCCGAAATGGCGCCGCCCTATTTCCAATCGGCCATCAGGCCAGCCAAATTCGGCCGCGGTCCGGCTTGTCCGGCGATTCCCAGGAGCGGTCCGATCAGGATATGACTATGACATCCTTGCCGAAGAACGGTTTCAACATCGACCTTTCCGGTTCGTGGCAGCTCGCCTCCGTCGACGGCGAGATCCGCACCGCGATCATGCTGCCGGGCGACGTGCACACGGGTCTGCACCGGGCAGGATTGGTCCCCGATCCCTATTTCGGCCGCAACGAGGAAAAGGTGCAGTGGGTCGCCGAGCGCGAATGGGCGGTCGAGCGCAGCTTCACGCTTCAGGAGGTCGAGGGCGACTGGTATCTCGATATCGACTATCTCGACACGGTCGCCAGCGTCCACGTCAACGGCTTCCTGGCGCTCGAAGCCGATAACAGCTTCCGCCGCTACCGGCCTGATGTCTCCAGCATGCTGAAATCAGGCGACAACAGTATCCGCATCGTCTTTGCCTCCAACATTGCCGTCGGCGCTGCGCGACAGAAGCAGCAGCCGTTCTACATTCCCTACAGTACCGGTAATTCGCCAATCCCCGACGGCAACATGCTGCGCAAGCCTCAATGCCATTTCGGCTGGGACTGGAACATCGCCATTGCCCCGCTCGGCCTTTACGGGACGATCGCGCTGAAGAAGCTCGAAACCGCGCGCATCGAACATGTGGTCACCCGCCAGACCCACAATAACGACGGCTCGGTCGACCTCAAAGTGACGGCGACGCTGTTTTCCAAGGGGTCAGACATTGCCCAGGTCTATTTTGAGCTCGACGGCGAGCGCGTGCGCCTGGATGTCGGCGTCAATGGCGAGACCCATGTCAACCACCTCTTCCATATCGACAATCCACGCCTCTGGTGGCCCTCCGGCAGCGGCGAGCAGGCGCTCTACAGGCTTTCCGTCGAATTGCCGACCGATGAAGTGACCAAGCAGATCGGCCTTCGCACCGTCGAGCTGATCACCACGCCGGATGCGTCAGGCAGCCGCTTCGCCTTCAAGGTCAACGGCCGCGAGATTTTCTGCCGCGGCGCCAACTGGATCCCGGCCGACGCGCTGTTTTCGCTGTCTTCGCCTGAGAAGACCGAGGATCTGCTGCAATCGGCCAAAGCCGCCAATATGAACATGATCCGCGTGTGGGGCGGCGGCTTCTACGAGCAGGATCATTTCTACGATCTCTGCGACCGGCTGGGCCTCATGGTCTGGCAGGACTTCATGTTCGCCTGCAACCTCTATCCCTCGACCGAGGACTTCCTCGACAATGTAACGATCGAGGTCGATTACCAGGTGCGCCGGCTCTCCTCGCATGCCTCGATCGTGCTCTGGTGCGGCGACAATGAGCTGGTCGGAGCGCTGACCTGGTTCGAGGAGTCGAGGAAGGATCGCGACCGCTATCTCGTCTCCTATGATCGGCTCAACCGCACGATCGAGCAGGCCGTGAAGAAGGCGCTGCCCGGCGCGCTCTGGTGGCCGTCGAGCCCGGCGTCCGGCTATCTCGATTTCGGCGATGCCTGGCATGCGGACGGGTCCGGCGACATGCATTACTGGTCGGTCTGGCACGAGAACAAGTCGTTCGACAATTACCGCACGGTGCGTCCACGCTTCTGCTCGGAATTCGGCTTCCAGTCCTATACCTCGCTGCCCGTCATCAAGACCTATGCCGAGGCGAAGGACATGAACGTCGCTTCCCCAGTCATGGAACTGCACCAGAAGAATGCCGGCGGCAACGAGCGCATCGCCGCCACGATGTTCCGTTATTTCCGCTTCCCCAAGGATTTTCCGAACTTCGTCTATCTCAGCCAGATCCAGCAGGGGCTGGCGATCAAGACAGCGGTGGAATACTGGCGGTCACTCAAACCCCATTGCATGGGCACGATCTACTGGCAACTCAACGACACCTGGCCGGTCGCCTCCTGGTCGAGCCTCGATTATGGCGGCCGCTGGAAGGCGATGCACTATCTCGTCAAGCGCTTCTTCCAGCCGGTCGCAGTCGCCGCCATTCCTTCCGACGACGGAAAGACGATCCGTTTCTCGCTCGTCAACGACACGCTTGCCGATGTCAGCGTTGATCTTGCAGTCTCGATCCTGACGGTAAAGGGCGAACGCCGGCACCTGAAGGACGTGCAAGCCGTTTGTTCGCCGGATGCGGCCGTCACTGCCACGAGCATCGACGTCTCCGATATTCCCGAGGGAACGCTGCTTGCCTGGCACTTCACCGCTTCGAACGGCATGGGCGGCGAGGGGCATTACGTCAACGGCACCTACAAGGCGTTGGAGCTGGAGCCCGCGGGGCTTGCTGTTACCCACGAATATGTCGAGGAGAATGGCTCCGTCGACATCAACGTCACCGCGAAAGGACTTGCGCTTTTTGTGATGATCGAGACCGAGACGGACGGCAAATATTCCGACAACGCCTTCGATCTTGCGGCCGGCGAGAGCCGCCGCATCACCTTTACCCCGGCACGGCCGCTTGATCGTGGCGCGCTTCCGGAGTTCCGGTTCTACGACCTGTATTCCTGCCAGTCGGCGGATTGATCTTGCAAGAATGGGCACGAGGCCCAAGGAGAACATGATGACGAAACTCAGCTACCAGCTCTATAGTGCCCGCAACTTCCAGCCTTATTCGGCGATCTTCGAAAAGCTCGGCAAATCAGGCTATGCCGAGGTCGAGGGCTTCGGCGGCATCTATGCCGATCTCGACGATGCCGGGCTGAAGAGCCTTCGCGCTGAGCTCGACAAGAATGGCCTGGTCATGGCGAGCGGCCATTTCAGCCCTGATTTCCTGGAGAAGGAAGTTCAGAAGTCGCTGAACATTGCCAAGATCCTCGGCATGGATTCGATCTATGCGCCGCATCTTGCCGCCGAGGAACGCCCGTCCRATGCTGCCGGCTGGGTCGCCTTCGGCAAGCGCCTGCAGGAGATCAGCAAGCCCTACAAGGCTGCCGGCTACGAATTCGGCTGGCACAATCATGATTTCGAATTCTTCAAGCTGCAGGACGGCTCGCGGCCGATCGAGCACATCTTCGAAGGCGCGCCCGACATTTCCTGGGAAGCCGATATCGCCTGGGTGATCCGCGGCGGCGCCGATCCCTTCGCCTGGATCGAGAAGCTCGGACCGCGCATCACCGCTGTGCATGTCAAGGACATCGCACCGGCCGGCGAGGCGACGGATGAGAGCGGCTGGGCCGATGTCGGCCACGGCAAGGTCGAGTGGGCCAGGCTGATGACGGCGTTGCGCGCCACCAAGGCCAAGCACTACGTCGTCGAACACGACAACCCGAATGACATCGACCGCAACATCAGCCGCTCGATCGCATCCTTCCAGACCTACTGAGGCTTCATCATGACCAAGGAACTTGGCGTCGGCATCATCGGATGCGGCAACATCTCCACCACTTACTTCTCACTGGCACCGCTCTTCAGGGGGCTGAAGGTGCTGGCCTGCGCCGACATCAACGCGCAGGCGGCCGAGGCGCGCGCCAAGGAATATGGCGTCAAAGCGCAGACGATCGACGAGCTTCTCGTCAATGACGAGATCGACGTCGTCGTCAACCTGACGATCCCGGATGCGCATTTCCGGGTATCGAAGGCGATCCTCGAGGCCGGAAAACACGTCTATTCCGAAAAGCCGCTGGTGCTTTCGCTTGAAGAGGGCGAGGAGCTTCGCCGCATCGCCAAGCAGAAGAACCTTGCCGTCGGCTGCGCGCCCGACACTTTCCTCGGCGGCGCCCATCAGCTCGCCCGCAAGTTCATCGACGACGGCGGCATCGGCCGAGTGACCTCGGGCGCCTGCTACGTGATGAGCCCCGGCATGGAGATGTGGCATCCCAACCCGGATTTCTTCTTCCTTCCGGGCGGCGGCCCGATCCTCGATCTCGGCCCTTATTACATCGCCAACCTGATCAACCTGATCGGCCCGGTCAAACGTGTCGGCGGTATGACCTCGATGGCGTCGCCGACCCGCACCATCACCAGCCAGCCGCGTAACGGCGAGATCATCCCGGTCAAGACGCCGACGACGATCCAGGCGCTGCTCGAATTCGTCAACGGCGCCACGGTGACGCTGACGGCGAGTTGGGACGTCTGGTCGCATCGCCACGCCAACATGGAGCTCTACGGCACCGACGGCTCGCTCTACGTGCCGGACCCGAACTTCTTCGGCGGCACCGTCGAGGCAAGCGGCCGCGACAAGGACATCAAGCCGCTCGACGCCTGGGAGCATCCATTCGGCAAGATCAACCAGGAAAGCCCGAACGGATCGCGCGCCAACTACCGCACCGCCGGCCTTGCCGACATGGCGATGTCGCTGATCGAGGGCCGCGATGCGCGCTGCTCGCTCGACCGCACGCTGCACGGCGTCGACGTCATGACCTCGATCCTGAAATCGGGCGAAGAGGGTCGTTTCATCGACCTGACCACGACCTGCACGCAACCGGCCGCGCTTGGCATCGAAGAAGCGCAGGCGCTTCTGAAGTAGAGAGCACGCACGCCTTGGGCTTGCCGTATCGGCGCGCTTGTTACAATAGTTTCGTCAACCTCGGGCCTGTCCCACGGCTGTGCGGTTCGCGCCGATGGCTGCCCCTCACCCTAACCCTCTCCCCGTAAAGGCGGGGAGAGGGGACGCGCCAAACGCAGCGTCGAGGTCGAGGTTGAGGTTGAGGAAGGCGGCGCGGCGTGTCCCTTCGCCCCGTTTACGGGGAGAAGGTGGCGGCAGCCGGATGAGGGGCAGGTGTCGGCAATCTCTTGGGCCGATAATGTCTCATGACGACCATATAGCTATTTTATCAAGGAGACATTCAGATGAGCTGGCAACCGGCCGCAGACCGTTATTCGAAAATGAAATATAACCGCACGGGCCGTTCCGGCCTGAAGCTCCCGGCCGTCTCCCTCGGCCTCTGGCACAATTTCGGCGGCGACACGCCGCATGACCGCAAAATCGATATGTGCCGCACGGCCTTCGACCTCGGCATCACCCATTTCGACCTCGCCAACAATTACGGCCCGCCTCCCGGCAGCGCCGAGACCGCCTTCGGCGAAATCATGCGTACCGAATTCGTCGGGCTTCGCGACGAGTTGATCATCTCATCCAAGGCCGGCTACGACATGTGGCCTGGCCCTTACGGCGAATGGGGCAGCCGCAAGTATCTGATCGCCTCCTGCGATCAGAGCCTGAAGCGGATGGGCCTCGACTATGTCGACATCTTCTATTCACACCGCTTCGACCCAGAAACACCGCTGGAAGAGACCTGCGGCGCGCTCGACCATATCGTCCGTTCCGGCCGGGCACTCTATGTCGGCATCTCCTCCTATAATTCGCAGCGCTCGAGAGAAGCCGCGGCAATCCTCAAGGAGCTCGGTACGCCGTGCCTGATCCACCAGCCGAGTTATTCGATGCTCAACCGCTGGGTCGAGGACGACAGGCTGCTCGATACGCTCGACGAGGTCGGCATGGGCTCGATCGTCTTTTCGCCGCTTGCCCAGGGCATGCTGACGACGAAATATCTCGGCGGCATTCCCGAAGACAGCCGCGCGGCGCAAAACCATTTCCTGAAGCGTGACTACATCCGCCCCTCGATCATCGACAATATCCGCAAGCTCAACGAGATCGCCGAAAGGCGCGGCCAGACTCTGGCGCAGATGGCGATCGCCTGGGTGCTGCGTGGCGGGCGCGTGACCTCGGCGCTGATCGGCGCAAGCCGCTCGTCGCAGATCGTCGATTGCGTCAAAGCGCTCGACAATCTCGAATTCAGCGTCGAGGAGCTTGCCGAGATCGACGTCTACGCCCGCGAGGCCGACATCAACCTCTGGGCCAAGTCCGCCGAACGCGAATAGTCACGTCAGGCCCGGAGGCAAGTCTTCCGGGCCTTTTTCTGCTATAATCTGATGTACGTACAGCAAAAAAGCACCGCCGGTCGGAGGAGACCCTGTCATGATCCGCAATCCCATTCTGCCGGGGTTCAACCCCGATCCGTCGATCTGCCGCGTCGGCGCGGATTATTACATCGCCACCTCGACCTTCGAATGGTATCCCGGCGTGCAGATCCACCATTCGCGCGACCTGGTGAACTGGACGCTGGTGCGCCGGCCGCTGGAGCGCAGATCGCAGCTCGACATGCGCGGCAATCCCGATAGCTGCGGCATCTGGGCGCCGTGCCTGTCCTATGCCGACGGGCAGTTCTGGCTGGTCTATACCGACGTCAAGCGCTACGACGGCAATTTCAAGGACGCGCCGAACTACATCGTCACTGCACCTACGATCGAGGCCGAATGGTCCGAGCCGGTCTATGTCAATTCCTCCGGCTTCGATCCCTCGCTCTTCCACGACGATGACGGCCGCAAGTGGTTCGTCAACATGCAGTGGAACCACCGCACCGAAAGCTATGGCGGCTCGCCGAAATCGCCGGCCTTCGACGGCATCCTGCTGCAGGAATGGGATCCGGCGACAAAGGCGTTGAAGGGGCCGATCAAGAACGTCTTCGCCGGCAGCCCACTCGGCCTCGTCGAGGGCCCGCATCTCTTCAAGCGCAATGGCTGGTATTATCTGACCACCGCCGAGGGCGGCACCGGCTACGACCATGCCGTCACCATGGCGCGGTCGCGCGATATCGACGGGCCCTATGAGATGCATCCGAACATGCATCTCATCACCTCCAAGGATCATCCGGGCGCAGTGCTGCAGCGAGCAGGGCATGGCCAATATGTCGAGACGCCGGAGGGGGAGGCCTATCACACCCATCTCTGCGGCCGGCCGCTGCCACCGAAACGGCGCTGCACGCTGGGGCGCGAGACGTCCTTACAGAAATGCGTCTGGCGCGACGATGACTGGCTCTATCTTGAAAACGGCACCTCAGTGCCCGATGTCGATGTGCCGGGCCTCTTTGGCGCGGTGCCGGTGGAAAAGCCGATGCGCAGCGAATACAGCTTCGATGGCGGCACGCTGCCCGCCGATTTCCAATGGCTGCGCACGCCAGAGCCCGCGCGCATCTTCAACCTGACGGATCGTGCCGGCCATCTGCGCCTGATTGCGCGCGAAAGCATCGGCTCCTGGTTCGAACAGTCGCTGGTTGCCCGCCGCCAGGAGCATCACAGTTTCCGTGCCGAGACCGTGGTCGAATTCTCGCCCGACACCTACCAGCAGGTGGCGGGGCTGACGCATTACTACAACCGCCACAAATTCCACGCCGTCGCCGTGACGCTGCACGAGACACTGGGCCGCTGCGTGACGATCCTCTCCTGCAACGGCGACTACCCGAACGGACGGCTGAGCTTTCCCGCCGAAAGCGGCGTGGCGATTGCCGCCGAGGGTCGTGTCCAGCTCGCCATGGAAATCCGCGAGAACGACCTGCAATTCTTCTGGCAGACCGAGGGCAAGGGCGCCTGGCAGCCGATCGGCCCGGTCCTCGACGCCGGTGTGATCTCAGACGAGGGCGGACGCGGCGAACACGGCTCCTTCACCGGCGCTTTCGCCGGCGTGTTTGYCTTCGACACGTCAGGCCGGGCGAAGATCGCGGATTTTGACTGGTTCAATTACGACGAGCTGTGAGGGGCACCCCTGGTCGCTTTCATCCGCGGTGGACCACGGAAAGAATGAGGTGCAGAACGAAAAAAGAAAGCCGGCGCAGGGCCGGCTAAGACGGAACGCGGCTGAACAGGGGATACTGGCCGGTTCCAAGCACTTCGTGACTGAACAATAACTTTCACTACATGCCGAGGCAGCAAAAATGGGGCGCAACGAGAACACCCGGAGACGGCTCCGCAAAGGGGTGGGCGGCGGGGCGGATGCCGGTGCTGACCTCGGCTCTCTTATCGGGCACGAAGATCACCGGATGATGACATCTGAAGCCGGTTGCTGCCTTTCTTTCGCCGGCCAACCGCTTCGGCGGGCCAACTATGTTAGCAGCGCGCGAATGCAGTGTTCATAGGCTTAAGGATGTTAAAGCGTTACAAAGGGACTATATAGCGGGCCGAAGTAACCCCCGAGAATCCGCAAGAGTCCCGCATGGCCCCCATCATTTCCGTTCAAAACCTTACCAAGACCTACGCCAATGGGTTCGAGGCCCTGAAGGGCATCAACCTAGACGTCGAAAAGGGTGAGATTCTGGCGCTGCTCGGGCCGAACGGTGCCGGCAAGACGACGCTGATCTCGATCATCTGCGGCATCGCCAATCCAAGCGGCGGCCGGGTACTGGTCGCCGGCCGCGACGTCGTGAAGGATTTCCGCGCCACCCGCGGGATGATCGGGCTAGTGCCGCAGGAGCTGACCACCGATCAGTTCGAAACGGTGTTCAATACGGTAAGCTTTTCGCGCGGTCTGCACGGCAAGAAAGCCAATCCTGCCCATATCGAGAAGGTGCTCCGCGCGCTCTCGCTCTGGGACAAGAAGGACAATATGCTGCGCCAGCTCTCCGGCGGCATGAAGCGGCGGGTGCTGATCGCCAAGGCGCTATCCCATGAGCCGGATATTCTTTTCCTCGACGAGCCGACCGCCGGCGTCGACGTGACGCTGCGCAAGGACATGTGGCATGTCGTCGAAGAGCTTCGGGCCTCCGGCGTCACCATCATCCTGACCACCCATTATATCGAAGAGGCCGAGGAAATCGCCGACCGCGTCGGAGTCATCAACGGCGGCGAATTGCTGCTCGTGGAGGACAAGGCGACGCTGATGGCCAAGCTCGGCCGCAAGCAGCTCATCCTCGATCTCACCGAACCGCTGAGCGGGCTGCCGGATTGTTTTGCCGGCAATGGACTGACGCTGGAGGCAGACGGCAACCGCCTGACCTATGATTTCGACACTGACGATGAGCAGGAAAGCATTGCGGCTCTGCTGACCCGGCTCGGCGAGAACAATATCCATTTCAAGGATCTCTCGACGCGGCAAAGCTCGCTCGAGGACATCTTCGTGGCGCTGGTGGGAGCGAGCAAATGAACGTCGAGGCCGTCAAATCCATCTATTTCTTCGAGATGGCGCGCACGCGCCGCACGCTGCTGCAGAGCGTCATCTCGCCCGTCATCTCAACCTCGCTCTATTTCATCGTCTTCGGCGCCGCTGTGGGATCACGCATTCAGGAGGTGGAGGGCGTGTCCTACGGCGCCTTTATTACGCCCGGCTTGATCATGCTGACGCTGCTTGGCCAGTGCATCAGCAACGGCTCTTTCGGCATCTATTTCCCGAAATTCACCRGCACGATCTACGAGGTGCTTTCGGCGCCGGTAGCGATGACTGAGATCCTGCTCGGTTATGTCGGGGCGGCGGCGACCAAGGGCATGATCATCGGCTTCATCATCCTCCTGACCGCCAATCTCTTCGTCGACGTCAGGATCGAACATCCCTTCATGATGATCCTATTTTTCTTGTTGACGGCGATCACCTTCAGCCTGTTCGGCTTCATGATCGGCATCTGGGCCGGTAATTTCGAGCAGCTGAACCTCATTCCCATGCTGGTCGTGCCGCCGCTGACCTTCCTCGGCGGGAGCTTCTATTCCGTCAGCATGCTGCCGCCGTTCTGGCAGGCGGTCAGCCACCTCAACCCGGTGCTCTATCTCGTCAGCGGCTTCCGCTGGAGTTTTTACGGGATCGCCGACGTCAACCCGGCGATCAGCCTGGCGATGATCACAGTGTTCCTGGTGATCTGCCTGGGAACACTCGGCTGGATCTTCAAGACCGGCTACCGGCTGCGCAACTGATCCGGCAGAAATGCCGCAATTTCAACATGAAGGATTGCTCAGCAAGACGTCATCGGTCATGGGGCAATCTGATGGTCACCAGCAATGTGCTTGGATGTGTCGCAATCGCTTCGATCTATTGTCTAATCCCGCAGCAAAGCCTGTCGCAGGAGACCGCCCATCCCATCAAGGTTACCTATGCCGTGGTGATGGAGGGAAAGGAGCCTTTCTCTGCTGAGGTGTCATGCCTTCCAGATAGCCCCTGCAGTCTCGCTGACGAAACCGATCCAACCATCGATCTCACGATCACGTTGTATTCGGGCTCAAAGGCCCATGGTGAATTGGGTATCTATTGCTTACCCAATCCTTGTTCCTTCCAGAATTCGCGATCGCGGATCGATTTCTCCGGTCGGCGAGCGACTGTCGATATTTTGTCCGGTGAGGCTGACTCTGGTATCACGACTCTGCTGGTTGTGAGGCGACGCCCGAGGATCGGTAAAGTCCTCATCTCTTACTGATTCCCCTCAGGCGCTGCTGACGAGCAACGCGCCCGATATGATGAGCAGCGTGCCGGCGGTGAGCTTGACCATGTTCAGATCAGAGGCTTCGCCGAGAAAGACGGCGCCGATTGCCAGGGTCACCAGCACGTTGCAGCTCCAGATTGGGGCGAGTTTCGAGACCGGGACGCCGTAGGCGAAGAGCGTAAAGCTGATGAGGCCGGTACCGACGGCAAAGCAGGCGCCTGATGTGGCGGCAAAGCCAAGGCCCTCGGCGGTCCAGGGGGCGGGGCGCCAGATCAGTGCGGCGATCACGCCGGCGAGCGCGCAGGCAGCGCCGAAGGCGATCAGATAGACGGCGGAGCCGGTGGCGGCGGTCGCACTCTGCTTCTGGAAGATGGCGGTGATGCCCCAGAAAATGGCAGGCAGAATGCCGCCGATGACGATCGGCCAGAGTGAATTCATTGCGAAACTCCTGTCGCACCCATGGGTCAAGGCCTCGCCTTGGGCAAAGGCCGGTCGAACATGCGGTGCCACCAGACTAGGAGTTTCTTTTTGCTCTTTGTGGTCTTGTTGTTCTTGGGCTCAAGCTGTCAGATCCGGTCGTCGCCGTAAAGCGGCGGAGCCGCAATTAGTCGCGCATACGGAGTTCGTCGGTCTGCATCTGCAGCGAGCCCAGCGTTTCCAGGAAGCTCATACCGAGCAGGCTCTGGTCGAGCCGGCCGTCCTCGGAGACGCTGGCTGCGACATTGTTGCGGACGATCGGGCCGATCGCCACCTGGTCGAGGGTGACAGGTGCTGCGCGGCCGCGGCCGTTGGCTGTCATGACCGTCATGGAATAGGTGAGGCGGGAGAGGTCGATACCGATCCGTTCGGCATCTTCGCGCGACAGCGCCACCATGCTGGCGCCGGTATCGACGAGCATCTCGATCGTCTGGCCGTTGACAGCGACATCGGCTTCGAAATGGCCGTTCAGCAGCTTGTGCAGAATGATTTCCTGGCCGCCCTCGCTTGTCGTGACGACAACGGCACGGCCGGGAACGAGACCGGCGAGCAGCCTGTTGCCGACGCCGAGTGCTTCCTGGCGATAGAGATAGACGGTCACGAGTGCCAGGATGATGACCAGCCAGATCATCATATGTCGCATCGTTTCACCGACGCTGCGCCGGCTCGCCCAGATGCCGGCCGATAGCATCAGCGCGATCGGCAGCAGGTAGACGACACGGCCGAAGTCATCACTCTGCAGGCCGAGGATGCGGCTGTTGTCATTGTTGACGATCAGCACGGCAAGGCCGATGCCGATTACGACGAGGAAGACAGTCAAACGAATCATAAAGGCCGCTCCGGCCCGGCGACGAGGCTTGATTTGATATGGTTCGGCACCGTGGCGGAACCTGCAAGCCTTGCCGGCAGCAGTGCCATGATCTGTCTTCGCTCGATGTCGGAGTAGCTCATCCAGCTGCTGATTTCCTGAAGAGTCCGCCCGCATCCGGCGCAAAATCCGGTGGCTGAAACGAGGGAGCAGAGGTGAATGCAGGGTGTTTGCATGAAGGATATATCGGAGTTTCAAAGAGCGGTGGCAAGGGCGCAAAGAGTGGCGATCTCGCAAATCTGCTGCGTCGCGCCCAGCGTATCGCCGGTGTGGCCGGCAAGCTTGCGGCGGATGAAAGCGGTGAAGGCAAGGCCTGCGATACCGGTGGCGAGCAGGCTTGCGATGAGCGGCCGCAGGCCGAAAGCCGGCCAGATCAGAAGCGCTGCGACGAGGCCGGCCGAGGCGAGCGCAAACTGCATCGCCGCCTCATCCGGCTGGCCGGTCGAGGCGGCTACGCCATCGGCCTTTGCCGGCGGCAGCCGTTGCCAGTGCCAGGCGATGGCGCCGCGACTGAGGGCCGCGACGGCGGGAATGGCAAGGGCGGCAGCGAGCGGCGAGGAATGGCCGGCGATAGCTGCAAGCGCGGCTGCGCGGATCGCGAAAGAGAGGATCAGCGCTATCGCGCCATAGGTGCCGATCCGGCTGTCCTTCATGATGAGGAGGCTCTGCTCGCGGCTCTTGCCGCCGCCAATGCCATCGGCCGTATCGGCCAGGCCGTCCTCGTGCAGCGCCCCGGTGACGAGGACCTGGACGGAAAGCGCGATCAGGGCCGCCATCAGCGGATCGGCGCGCAGCCCCAAAAGCAGGAGGAGGGCGAGTGCGGGGACAAAGCCGATGACGATGCCGGCGAAGGGAAAGGCGCGCACCAGCCGGCCAAGCCTGCCGTCATAGCCTTTGAACAGTGATTGCGGCAGGGGAATACGGCTGAGGAAGGCGACGGCGCGGGCGGTATCGACCGCATGATCCTTGATCTTCATTCTACTTCGTTCCGCCCGGAGGTCTCGGCTTATGGTCGCGGCGGCGCTTTTGGAGTTGTTCGCCTCGTCCGCCCGCTTTAAGAGAGTTGCCACCCGCAAGGAAGCTGATTTGCGTGGAAAAAACAAGAATACCCGGATTCATAGGAAAACCGCACAAATGAGCGTTTCAGGCCTGCCGTTCGACGATTTCCGTACCCTGCTCCGCGACCTGCCTGGGCCGGATGCCCGCGCGCTGGTGGCTGCCCGCGAACGCGACGCGCAACTGACGAAGCCGCCGGGCGCGCTCGGACGGCTCGAGGAGATCGCCTTCTGGCTTGCCGCCTGGACGGGCCGCACACCCGCCGTCAATCGGCCGCTGGTGGCGATCTTTGCCGGCAATCACGGTGTCACCAAACAGGGCATCACGCCCTTTCCGCCCACGGTGACGCAACAGATGGTCGAGAACTTCGCGGCCGGCGGTGCTGCGATCAACCAGATCTGTGTTGCCTATGATCTCGGGCTGAAAGTCTTCGACCTGGCGCTCGATTATCCCACCGGCGACATTACCGAGGAGGCCGCGCTTTCCGAGCGCGATTGCGCCGCGACCATGGCCTTCGGCATGGAGGCAATCGCCGGCGGCACCGACCTGCTTTGCATCGGCGAGATGGGCATCGGCAATACGACGATTGCGGCGGCGATCAACTATGCGCTCTACGGCGGTTCTGCGCGCGACTGGGTGGGACCCGGCACCGGTTCGGAAGGCGAGATGCTGGAGCGCAAGATCGCGGCGG
Source organism: Rhizobium sp. 01N447_2 (assembly GCF_056399245.1). Classification (NCBI taxonomy): domain Bacteria; kingdom Pseudomonadati; phylum Pseudomonadota; class Alphaproteobacteria; order Hyphomicrobiales; family Rhizobiaceae; genus Rhizobium; species Rhizobium sp. 01N447_2. Next base: position 5,578 of record NZ_JBFTQY010000058.1, on the reverse strand, counting down.
TGGAAAAGGCGGTGGCACTGCATGGTGACCATCTCGACGATCCGCTCGAGATCATGCGCCGGCTCGGCGGCCGCGAGATCGCGGMGATGGCCGGCGCCATTCTTGCCGCCCGCATGGAGCGCATCCCGGTGCTGATCGACGGTTATGTCGCGACCGCGGCGGCGGCGATCCTGAAAGCCGCCAATCCGTCCGCGCTCGATCATTGCCTGATCGGCCATGTCTCCGGCGAGCCCGGGCATCTTCGCGCAATCGAGATGCTCGGCAAGACGCCGCTTCTGGCGCTCGGTATGCGGCTCGGCGAAGGCACCGGTGCGGCGCTTGCCGCCGGTATCGTCAAGGCGGCTGCCGCCTGTCATTCCGGCATGGCGACTTTCGCCCAGGCAGGTGTGTCGAATAAGCATTAAGGCCGCGGTGGGCGCCGTCGATCCGCACGCGTTCGCTTGCGCGCCTCAAGTGGATTCGGTATTTGCGTATTCGCTCATCAAAGAGGAGACGGCAAAGCCCCTCCCGGTCTGTGATGCAACGGTAAGAGGAGAGGGCATCTTGACGAAGCCTGCGGTGACGAAAGAGAGCGGACTTCGGCATTTCATCGCTGCCGCCAGCTACTCTTGGGCGGGCTTCCTGCGGGCGCTGAAAGAGGCGGCCTTCCGCCAGGAACTCGGTTTCTTCGTCGTTTCGATCGCGGCGTTGGCGCTGGTGGGAGCGACTGCGGGCGAGATCGTCGTCGCAGTGCTTCTGTTTCTCGGGCTCTTTTCGATGGAGGCGATGAATACCGCCGTTGAAGAGGTGATCGACCGGATTTCGCCGGAGATTTCAATCGTCGGCAAACATGCCAAGGATCTCGGCTCATTCGCGGTGACCTGCATGATCGCCGCCTGCTGCCTCTATCTCGGCTTCGTCCTCAGCAAGCACCTGTTCTTTGGATCCGGATGATTTCACGCTGGATCGGCCTGAAGTCATCCGGATCCAAGTCTAAAAATTGGAGCATGATGTTGCCCGAAAACCGATCACACTTTTCGGCATCATGCTTTAGCTGAATCAGGCAAAACTCTTGCGCTTGCGCGCGACGGCCTGAGCCTCCTCGACGGCCGGCAGGCTCTGGAGCACGCGTTTGGCGGGCAGGATGGCGATAACTTCGGTGCCTTCACGTAGCTTCGATTTCAGCAGGAACTGTCCGTCATGCTTGGCAAGGATCGCCTGGACGATCGGCAGACCGAGGCCGGTACCCTGTTCGGCGCTCTTGATGGCGATCGAGCCCTGACCGAAGGCCGACAGGACGACAGGAATCTCTTCTTCCGGAATGCCGGGTCCGTTGTCCTTGATCGAGATGTACTGTCCGCCGCCAGCTGTCCAGCCGACCTTGACGTGGATCTCGCCGCCCTGCGGCGTGAACTTGACGGCATTGGAGAGAAGGTTGAGCACCACCTGGCGCATCGACTTCTCATCCGCCCAGATGGCCGGCAGTTGCCGCTCGAACTGGTCCGAAATGGCAATGTTCTTGGCGCGGGCGCGCAACTGGACCATGCCGATGCAATCTTCGGTGATATCGAGCAGCGAAATCGCCTCTTCGCTCAGCTCGTATTTGCCGGCCTCGATGCGCGACAGGTCGAGGATCTCGTTGATGAGATCGAGCAGATGCTGGCCGGAGCGGTGGATATCGCCGGCATATTCCTTGTAGGTCGGATTGGCGAGCGGTCCCATGACTTCGGCCGACATCACCTCGGAAAAGCCGAGGATGGCGTTTAGCGGGGTCCTGAGCTCGTGCGACATGGAGGCAAGGAAGCGCGACTTGGCGAGGTTTGCCTCTTCGGCGCGGCGGCGAGCCTCGTCCGACATCGATTTCGCCACTTCCAGCTCGGCGATCAGGTCGTCCTTCTCCGACTGATAGGAGAGAATCCTGAGGTTCGACTTGAAGAGCCGGTCGCTGATATAATTGAAGAAGACAAGGGTGGTGGTGAAGGCCCCCGTCAGGCTGATTTCGAGGAGGTCGCGTGACAGGCCGCTCTTGGCGGCGAGTGCCAGGACCGCAGGTGAAAAGGCGGCGAGCACGGCCGGCGTCAGCATGAAGTTCGACATCGCCGTGACGGAGAGCGCGATCAGCAGCGTCGCGCCCTTATAAAGAATGAAGCTCGACGGCTCGCAGGTATCGCAGCCCTGCAGCGCAAAGACGGCCCAGCAGCAGCCGAGGAGGAACTGGCCGAGCAGCAGCAGCCGGCGCCATTTGCGGGCGCTCTCGGAGGTAATCTCCTGCCGGCGCGCGCGCCTTGCGAGCAGGATATTACCGGCGTGACAGGTGAGCGTCAGCAGCGCCCAGAAGAGCAATTGCGTGTTCTGGGTGAAATAGACGCCAAGCGCGGTGATGATGACGACGAAGAGGGGCATGATCGTCGCGCTCTGCAGCACCGACGCCACATACATCTTGAGCACGTCAAGATCGAAGGAGGAATTGGACGCGTGACCGGACTGAAGACGTTCGCGCGTCTGCCGCACGGCCTTGGAAACGGCCTTGTTGCGGTGGCTGCGCGACCTGTCGACGATGATCTTGTCGGTCGATGTGCTTACGCCGGTACTCATGTGCACGTTGAAACTTCATCCCAGGGTGGATAAGAGCTTAACCGGCAATTCTTAAGAAGATGTTTGCCATCTTTGCCAAGGATTTGTTTTTTAAGGAGGCGAAAGCGTGACACGGGGCCTGCGCCTGATTCGCGACGGCGTGACCGCTTTTGCCCTGCTGGCGCTCGTGGCGCTGATCGCCGCCAAGCTCAACGATACAGCAAAAATCGAGCATGCCGGCGCCTTTCATGCTGCCGACGGCGACAGTCTGACATTGGGAGACGAACGTTTGCGCCTCGAAGGCATCGATGCGCCGGAACTCAACCAGAGCTGCGAGCGGGCGGGGAAAGCCTGGGCCTGCGGGCGCGCGGCGCGCGAGGCGCTGCAGGACATGGTGCTGGCATCGGGAACACTTTGTCAGGGCAGCCGGCGCGACCGCTACGACAGGCTGCTCGTCATCTGCCGGAGCGGGGCAGGCGGTGACATCAATGCCGCAATGGTGCGCCGGGGTATGGCCATTTCCTATGGTGGTTATGGCAAACAGGAGGCCGAGGCGAGGGCTCAGAAGGCAGGCCTCTGGGCCGGAACTTTCGAGCGGCCGCGCGACGTGCGCAATCATGCGCACCAKAGGTCGGGTTTCGACGGCGCCCTGCGTTTCATCGCGCAGATCGTCGGATGGGAGTAAAGTCATGACCGACGAAGCCATGCTGGAGACGCTCCGGCGGGAGATCGTCTCCTGTCGGATCTGTCGTGACACGCCGGCGAAAGGCCCTGAACACCGGCTGCCGCACGAGCCGCGGCCGGTGGCGGTGATCTCGTCGAGCGCGCGCATCCTGATCGCCGGGCAGGCGCCGGGGCTTCGGGTGCATGAGAGCGGCCTGCCATTCGACGATGCCTCGGGCGACCGGTTGCGGTCATGGCTCGGCGTTGACAGGGCAAGCTTCTACGACCGCGGCCGATTCGCCATCGTGCCCATGGGCTTCTGCTTTCCTGGCTATGACGACAAGGGCGCCGATCTGCCGCCGCGGCGCGAATGCGCGCCGTTCTGGCGGCAAAGAGTGATCTCAGCCATGCCGCAAATCGAACTGGTGCTGGTCATCGGCCAATATGCGCAGGTCTGGCATATGGCCGGTGAAAAGCGGGACAATATGACCGAGACGGTGCGGGCATGGCGTGACTGTCTTCTGTCCGACCGATCGCCGGCCGTGCTGCCGCTGCCGCATCCGAGCTGGCGCAACAGCGGCTGGCTGAAGCGCAATCCCTGGTTCGAGAAAGAATTGCTCCCGGTCTTGCGGGAACGGACGAAAACGCTGCTTTCCTGAAACAAAATTCTTTTAGTTGCGCGGAATCGAGTTATACAAAGAAAATAATTCGAAAGGACTGTTGTGCGCATGGACCGCCTCGACCGAAAAATACTGCGTCTTCTGCAAGAAGATTCGACGCTTGCCGTTGCCGATCTCGCCAAGAAAGTGGGTCTCTCGACGACGCCATGCTGGCGGCGCATCCAGAAGATGGAAGAAGACGGCGTCATCAAGCGCCGAGTCGCCATCCTCGATCCGGAGAAGGTCAACACCAAGGTCACCGTCTTCGTGTCGATTCGCACTGCCACCCATTCGATCGAATGGCTGCGCCGCTTTTCCGAGGTGGTCGCCGAATTCCCCGAAGTGGTGGAATTCTACCGGATGAGTGGTGATGTCGATTATCTCTTGCGAGTCGTCGTGCCCGATATTGCCGCCTATGACGCCTTTTATAAGCGGATGATCGCCAAGATCGAGATTCGCGACGTTTCCTCCGCCTTTGCGATGGAGCAGATCAAGTATTCGACGCAGCTGCCACTCGACTACATGATTCTCGATAATGCCAAATCCAACGAGGATTGAAGTCAAGCGTGCGGCCGTGACCGCACGCGACACTGCAAAGTCCAGCGCGGCCTCATACCAGGCGTGAGTCTGCGACCTCGGATATGCCCGTTGGAGGCGACTTGTGACATCCTGGCCGCACGTGGGAATGCCAGTTAGCAAGGCCGAGTTTGGGGATGTGCGGTCCCCCGACTGAAAAAAGCCTCAAAAATAGCGAAAAAACGCTCAAATCGAACCAAATTCCTGGAAAAATGAATAGYCTGGTAAGGATTCTGGGGTTATGGTCGATAAAACCAGTGGGCGACATGTCATAATTTTGTCTCATTGGTATCGAATTCAGAACACTATGTTCTAAACCGCCACCTTGTTTGTGCTTGTTAGCCGGCGGTAGAGTTTATGCGCTTCACCAGTATGTTCGACGGGGTCGGACGGTGGAGAATTTGACAATGGGTGTAGCGTGTGCGGCTTGCGATGGAGGATCTCCGTCGCGGAGCCGTTTTGCATGTTTTTCGTATAAATATTTGAAATTGTTGTATAAAAATCACGTTGCCGGGGAAAGTAGCCCGTGAGAACCCATCTGGCGTATATCGACAATTGCTTGATAGAGCCTTGTATGTGATGACGGTTTGGCGGTTCGATCGATCCGCACGCCGAGATGGCTGTTCAAACTGGGCCGGCTTCAAATCGACTACCCGATCTGAAGCCAGCCCCGATCGACAAAGGAATGGATTGGTAAATGAACATCAGAATGGTTTTGCTTGCATCAGCAGCAGCATTTGCTGCATCGACGCCGGTTCTTGCAGCTGACGCTATTGTTGCTGCTGAGCCGGAACCGGTTGAATATGTTCGCGTCTGCGACGCTTACGGCACCGGCTACTTCTACATCCCGGGCACCGAAACCTGCCTCAAGATCGAAGGCTACATCCGTTTCCAGGTCAACGTTGGCGAAGATGTCGGCGGCGATTCGGACTGGGATGCCGTCACCCGCGGTCAGGTTCAGTTCACGGCCAAGAGCGACACCGAGTATGGTCCGCTGACCGGCGTCATCGTCATGCAGTTCAATGCTGACAATGCCACCGATCAGGACGCCATCCTCGACTCCGCTTACCTCGACGTCGCGGGCTTCCGCGCCGGTCTGTTCTACAGCTGGTGGGACGATGGTCTCT